>NZ_JAZAQF010000037.1:0-580 GCF_043235035.1 Limnothrix redekei LRLZ20PSL1
CGTCAGGCTCACCTCGAATGCAGCGACCCTCTGGCGCTGGATTTCGGCAGGCGAGGGTGACCTCGTCGTGACCGATGTCGTGATGCCGGATGAGAACTCCTTCGATCTTCTCCCACGCATCAAGAAGGCGCGGCCCGAGCTGCCGGTCCTCGTGATGAGCGCCCAGAATACCTTCATGACCGCCATCAAGGCGTCGGAGAAGGGCGCCTACGATTACCTGCCCAAGCCCTTCGACCTGACCGAACTGATCGCGATCATCGGCCGTGCATTGTCCGAGCCCAAGAAGCGTCCGGCCCGTCTCGACGACGACATGCAGGACGGCATGCCGCTGGTCGGTCGCTCGGCGGCGATGCAGGAAATCTACCGCGTGCTCGCCCGCTTAATGCAGACGGACCTGACGTTGATGATCACCGGTGAATCCGGTACCGGCAAGGAACTCGTCGCCAAGGCGCTGCACGACTATGGCAAGCGCCGCAATGGCCCCTTCGTCGCCATCAATATGGCAGCAATCCCGCGTGACCTGATCGAGTCGGAGCTCTTCGGCCACGAGAAAGGTGCCTTTACCGGTGCCCAGACGCGC
>NZ_JAZAQF010000075.1:0-22722 GCF_043235035.1 Limnothrix redekei LRLZ20PSL1
CAAATTAGCCAAGGCGATGCATTGGGGGCGGTGGCTTCCGGTGGGCTGGCGGGCTTGGCCGGCTGGCAAATTTGGCGCAACAACCAGCGAACCGAGCGGGAATTGGAAGTGGATCTCGATGCGATCGCGGTGGCGGTGCGTCGGGGCTACGAAGAACCGGAAGCGGCCCGGTTGTTGCTCGAAGGCATTGAAGCGGTGGCCCAATTGGAGCGGCGACCGGGCATGGAGTTTTTGGAATTGCTTCGTTGTCAACGCTTACGCGCGATCGCCGGTTTATCTCCCCTCCGGCATGAGTCATGATACCTAGGCTATTGGTGCGACGGGTTGCCCTGGTGCCAGTGGTGCTGGCGGTGGGCCTCGGTGGGGGCCTGGGGGCCTGTGGTCGATCGAACCCGGGGGTTTCAGTTCCAGACAGGGCCCCCGGGCCAACGGCGGAGCTGACGGCCACGGAGACAGCCAGCCCCACCCCAACGGGCACGGCGGGGTATCAGTACCAAGCACCCAATCGCAGTTTTCAAATTTGGTTTCCGGCCATACCCGACAGCTCAACGGATCCTTGGGTTTCTGCTCACTACGACGGCGGCACGCGGTTCTATTACGCCAGGGGTGATCAGGCGGGGCCGGCCATTGATTCCGCCAATTCCAGCTCGTTGCAACATTACCTTCAGCATGTGGCCACGGGGGTGGCGTTGCAGTTTGGGGCCGAACGGGTTCAACGATCGGAATGGGTGCGATCGAGCCAATGGCCAGCTCTCAAATTTTCCTTTCAAAATAAGCGCGGCATTCAATACGAAGCCCGCGCCATTTTTCGCCCCGCCTATAGCCAATTATTTGTGCTGGTTTTTGGCACCACGGCGGCGGAGTCATCGATGGGTTGGCCGGAATCTCGGGCCTTTTTCCAATCCTTCCGCCCGATCGATCCCGTCCCCGCTGAACCGGCTAATTCACCCGATCTCCCTGATCTCGCCCCTGTGGATTAACCCCAAGGATTGAGTTCCCGTGAGTTAATCCCCAGGAATTGATCTCAAATCAAGCGATCCCAAATCAAGCAATCTAAGCAACCGGTTCCCGTTGGGCAATGACGGCATAGAACGGATCACCACCGCCTAGCCCCAACATTTTCAGGAAGGCGGGCCCACTCGATCGCTCGATTATGTATTTCGGTTTGCCAAAGCCGGGCACATGGTTGAAATATTCACAAACCAGGGCCACTCGATCGGTTTCGGAGCGATCGCGCCAGGCTGCGATCGCCTTTTGATAAAACATCCGATTGGAAAAACTGACAATGGCAACGCCGCTGGGTTTCAGAATGCGATGAATTTCACTGAAAATTGCTTCCGGATATTGCAAATATTGCACGGAAACCGTATTCAAAACCGCATCAAAATAGGCATCCTCAAAGGGAAGTTTCAAATCTACATTTAAGTTCTGCACAATGGAGCGATCGAGCCGAGGATTTTTGGCCAATTCCGCCGCATTCATCCCATGGCCCACCACCTCCGCAAACGTTAAATTTTCCGGTAAATGGGAAACCCAACTGCTCATCAAATCCAGAATCTTGGTGTTGGGTTGCAGTTGTTGGCCATAGAGCTGAGTCAGCCGATCAATAAACCCCTCATCCACGTGGGTTACCAACCGTGGGTCTTGGTAAAAAAAGTTGTCGTTGCTGTCATCGAGTTTGGTGCGATCGTCGGGACGGAGCAGCATCATGATCGGGCAGAAAAGCGATAGAAATGAGCAATCAATACTAGGGTACAGAAAATTGCTGGTTGAGCCGGGGAATCACCGCGCTAGGATGAGGCGGACGGCGGCGAGTTGAAAGCTATGGCACTTTCGCGACGAGACTTTTTGGGGCGATCGGGAGCGGCGCTGGCCGGATGGGGGCTGGCAGAGGCGATCGCAGCCCAACGGGTGGCGCAAGTGTTGGCGGAACCAACCGGCCGGCGCAAGGCCCTGTTAATTGGCATTAATCAATACGAACCGGCGGCGATCGCCCCCAACGCGGCCTCGGTGGCCTTGGAAGGTTGCCTGAATGATGTGGCCCTCTGGCAAGAACTCCTAACTTCGCGGTTGGGCTTTCGGGCGGCGGATGTGGTGACCTTGACCGATCGGGCGGCGGGGCGGGCCCAATGGCAAGCGGCATTGAAAGACTGCGCGGCGGGACTCCGGGCCGGTGATGCAGTGGTGTGGCAATTCAGCGGCTATGGGGGCCTGTTGGCCGATGGAACGGGCCTGTTGGTTCCGGTGGATGGCCATTTGGCCGTCGGAACCCGTGAGGCGGCGACCCCTTCAGAGCCGATCGCCCCCCTGCGCGATTGGAGCGAAGTCACGATTCAAGACTGGCTGCGATCGCTGCCCACGGAACGGGTGCTGGGCGTTGTGGATGCGGGATTTGCCCCTGCTCCGGCCCAAGCTTGGGTTCGCCATCGATCGCGCCCGGTGCTCACCCCCGGTGCTCTGGATCCGGAAGAACTGGCTTGGCAGCAACAGTTACGCCGCGTCCGATCGGGGCGATCGGACGCCGCCAGCGGGTGGTGGTTGCGAGCCAGCCAGCCCGATCGCCCCGCCCTGGAATTGCCCCAATCGGGATTTGTGGCCGGGGCCTTCACCTGGGCCTTGGTGCAACAACTTTGGAACAGCCTCCCCGCCAGCACCCTGTGGTTTGACCTGGCTCACACTGCCGCCCAGGTTACGGATCAAGGGGGCCAGCAACAGCCGATCGCCCAACGGCTGGGGGCCGCCGCAATTCGGGAGAATATTGGGGAAAACATTGGGGAAAATTTGGGGCAATGGTTGGCCACAGCAGCGGGGCCCAGCGCAGGCACAGTCTTGACCGCGGATTCGGTGAATCGTACGGTGACGGTGAGCTTGGCCGGTTTGGCCCCTGCGGTGTTGGCGGGCGCAACCCAGGGTCTCATTCTGGAACCCGCAGCCACGAACCCAGCGGATGACATAGCCTGGGTTGGGGGACTGCGCATCACCAGCCGCAATGGTTGGCGGGCGATCGGGCAACCCGTGGTCGAAGACAGCCGCGATCGCCCGATTGAGGCCTTCGCCTGGCAATCGGGGCAACTTGTGCGGGAACGGTGGCGTATTCTAGCCCGCAACTTGGAGCTACAGGTGGCTCTCGACCCAAACTTTGAGCGCATTGAGCGGATTGATGCCACCAGCGCCTTTGATGCCTTGTCCCATGTGACGGTGGTGAATCCCGACAACCGGGCGATCGATGCTTGGTTTGCCCGGGCTGCCCGCCCCACTGCCAATCCTGACCCCAGTGGAGACGAAACCAAAACCGCCTATGGCCTCTGGCGACCGGGCCAAACCCTCTGGCCCAACACGGTGGGCGAAAGTGGCGAAGCGCTCAAAACCGCCGTGCAACGGTTAGGGCCACAATTGCATAGTTTGTTGGCGCGGAAACTTTGGCGGGCCACGCTGAATCAGGGAGCCGGTTGGCCCGTGCGCATCACCCTGGCGGCTTTGGAAACGCCCGATCGCCCCCTTCTGCAATGGAGCACTTTGCCCAACGCTGGCGGTGCGATCGGCCCCAACGGTTCGATCGCCCCGGCCACCTTCGCCAGCGGCAGCCGGCCCCAACTCACCCTGGAAAATGCTGGAACCGTTCCCCTGTGGGCCTTGGTGTTGCAACTGGATTCCCTGGGACGAGCCACCCTGGCACAAGGTGCGGAACCGGGCCAAACCCTTTTGGCCCCAAACAGTCACCAAACCCTCAGTTGGCCCGCTTCCCCCAGTCGGGGCTTGGGATTTCTGTTGGTGTGGCTCAGTCGAGATCCCCTGGAGCGGGTGCAGGCCAACTTGCCGAACCTGCAAACCGGTGAGAGCGATCGCCTGTGGCCCCTAGCCCAACCGCTGGCCCTTGCGCGTCAACTACTGGAAGACCTCCAGCAAATCAGCGTGAATCATGCTGCGCCCCCCAGTCGATCGCCCAGCCCCGATAGCTATACTCTCGACTGTCGGCAATGGATGGCCTGGGAATTGCCCTTTCGGTTAATTTAGAAACTCCACCAGGATTCGATCGCCCCGATTCAGATTCAACCGTTGGGCCGCATTCCCCCCCGCACAGGCCACCTCCACCCAATCATGGCTACCCACCAGCGCCACAAAGTCATGGAGCGATCGGCTGCTGTAGGTGAGTTGCGAAGGAATCAGTTGCTCGCCAATACGCACCCGCCAGGGGCGATCGCTCACCCGTTGGGCCGGAATGGTGGAAATCAGATTGCCAAAGTGATCCACATGCTGCACCACCCCCTCCAGGCTGGCCGGATTGGCCCCGGCCGCCGGATGGGACACCAAACCCGGCAACGGCAAATTCACCAAACTAGCCGGGTCGATCGGGTTACCCAAATCCGCCAACGGAACCCCATTGGCCAAATGGGCCGCCACGGCCGCAAAAATATCGCGGCCGTGGAATGTGTGGCTCGGGTTCGGCAGTCGCCAAAAGTTACGTTGGGTCAGCACCACGACCGACTCCGCCGGAAATTGCGCCAACAGACCACTCCAAAGGCCATTGTCTGGGCCCACCAACCAGCCCCGATCGAAGGCGATCGCGATCGGCCGCCGTTCGCCCCCCACTCCCGGATCCACCACCGCCAAGAACACCGTCCCCAACGGAAACGCTGCCGCCGAATTGGCCAACACGAACCGCGCCGCCCACAAATCCTGAGGGGGAATTTGATGAGTTAGATCAATGGTTGGAATGGCGGGATTGACCTGGGCAATCACCCCCTTCAGCACCCCCGCATAGCCATCGGCCGTGCCAAAGTCCGTCAGCAGGGCGATCGGCCGAGGCGGGGCTAGCCAAGCGGTGAGGGGAGCTGTTGAGGAAAAGTCCATGGGTTACTGGAATATGGGGGCCTTGAACATCATTTGAACATCAGTTACTTGAATCGATTCTGAAAAAAAATAAATTTTCTGTAATAGCTGATACTTTCTGAATCAAAATCACGCTATCTTAGCAATGGAAGGCCCTCTCAGGAGTGGCTAGTGTCGCCAGCCGAAGCTAATGATTGGCTTCTGCAAGCTGAATCATCGCAGCATTCGCGCCTTCTGTCGTCTGGTTGGTCACTTCAACGATCGTCCCAGGCACTCTCAACCCCTATCCACCTTTCGTCGATCGTTTCCTAGCCATGTTTGGAATCCGCCGCAATCGCCCCAACCCCGCCCAAGTTGCGCAAGTTCACCGCGAAAATCTGCGCAAGCTGCTGGAACACCGCATTGAAGTGGCTCGCGCCAAGGGTGACAACGATTTGGTTCGTAGCCTCGAAGCCGAAGCTGAGTACCTGAAATAACTGTCAATCCGTCAATTAAGAGCTGATTCAATTTGTAAGAGCTGATTCAATTTGTTCAGAATCGCTTGCCGATCGGCGCTTGGGTTCTTCGTTGTCGCGAGTGCCTACCCGTCTGATCTTCCAATGAAAAGTCATCACATCAGAGCTGCCTGGGTCAAAAACCTGGGCAGCTTTGTGTTTGGGCTGCTTTCAGCAGTTCTCTCCGCAGCCCAAAGATCCGCGATCGGATGCGTCCCAAGCGGGTTTCGATCAATAGACCTCTTGCATCAATCAAGAACCTCATCCCAAATCCCGCTCCCAGATCCCTGATTGACTGAAAAACACTCAAACACTGGGTTGTTCCGTAGGTTGGGTTGAGCTTTGTGAAACCCCACTCGATCACTGCAAGCTTTGCTGTTGTTGGGTTTCGTACCTCAACCCAACCTACGAAATGATCGTTAATTAGCCCATCTTGATCAGAGGGGGTTAATTCGTGCAAGAGGTCTAATCAGTTTCGATCGAGATTGCGATCCGTGGAGGTCGGCCACGAACCAGCGACCCAGGCGGTTGTGCAGATGGTTGCCTTAGGCGGATTCCGTCAGCGCCCCATAGAACTCGGGCCGGCGATCGCGGAAGAAACCAAAACTGGCCCGATCGAGCGCCGTCTGAGTCAAATCCAACTGAGCCATCAGAATTTCGGGCTGATCGATCGCCCCTTGGGTCAGCAGCTCGCCTCGGTGGTCGCAAATAAAACTCGTGCCGTAGAACTTTTGCCCCTCTTCATTGCCAATTCGGTTGGCCGCCACCACGGGCACGACATTACAAACCGCATGGCCCAACATGGCCCGCATCCATAGGGGCCGCGTATCCAGGTTTGGCTCCTGGGGTTCCGAGCCGATCGCCGTGGGATACAGCAGCACCTCCGCCCCCATCAACACCATCGATCGGGCACATTCCGGGAACCACTGATCCCAACAAATGCCCACACCGAGGCAGCCAAATCGGGTGTGCCAAACCTGAAAGCCCGTATTGCCCGCCCGGAAATAGAACTTTTCTTCGTAGCCGGGGCCGTCGGGAATGTGGCTCTTGCGGTAGAGACCGAGGATCGAGCCGTCCGCGTCGATCGTCACCAAGCTGTTGTAGTAGTGCTGGCCGTCGCGCTCAAAAATTGAGGTGGGAATCACCGTGCCCGTTTCCCGCGCCACCTGTTGCATGGCCACCACCGCCGGATGTTCCGTGGCGGGGTACGCCGAAGCGAAAAACTCCGCCCGTTCTTCTTTGCAAAAATAGGGCCCTTGAAATAATTCCGGCGGCAAAATTACTTGCGCGCCTTGGCTAGCTGCTTGACGAGCGGCGGCCACAACGCGATCGATATTGTCCTGCAAGTTCCAGGTTTCAAAGGCATCTTGCAGGGCAGCAACGGTGACGGTGCGATGGGTGGTCATGATTACTGGTGTGAGAAAAAGGGTTGCTGTTGGGAAATGCAGTGGAACGAGCCACCCCCTTGCAGGATATTTTTGGCGGGTAAACCGATGACTTCCCGATCGCCCCAAACCTTGCGCAAATCCTGGGCGATCGCCTGCAAGGCCGCCACCGCCGCCCCATCAAAGGGCGAGCCATATTGGGGCACAATCACCCGCGTATTGCTGATATAGAAATTGACATAGCTGGCGGCCATCAGCTCGCCTTCCTCGTCTTCTACGCGACCCGGCGACGGAATCGTTAGCACCTCGATCGCCCGGCCCTTGGCATCCCGCGCCGCCTTGAGGGTGGCGATCGCCTCTAGGAGCGCCTCCCGGTTGGGATCATCGGGGCCGCTGGGTTCCATGCACACCACCGTTCCCGGAGCCACAAACCGCGCCAAATTGTCCACATGGCCATCGGTGTGGTCGTTTTGCAGCCCATCGCCCAGCCAAATGATTTGCTCAACGCCCAAGTTGGATTTCAGCTTGGCTTCGATGTCCGCTTGGGAGAGGTCGGGGTTGCGGTTGGGGTTCAGCAAGCATTGGCGGGTGGTCAGCAGCGTGCCTTCACCGTCGTGGTCGATCGCCCCGCCTTCCAACGTCCAAGGATGGGGCAAAAAATCCACCCCCGATTGCAGGGCGATCCGTTCCGCCACCGAGTCGTCATGGTCGAGCAGATATTTGCCGCCCCAACCATTGAACCGAAACCCGATCGCCACCGGTTCTCCTAGGCTGTCGCGCAAAAACAGCGGCCCCGTGTCCCGCAACCAAATATCCCCAAAGGGTTCGTCGTAAATTGTGGCTCCCAAGGGTTCCAGGGCGGCTTGGGCTTCCGCCACCTGGGCCGAACCGCAGGCGAGCACGTGTAGCGCTTCCCCACGCGGCTGGCCGGTGGCAGGGTCGCAATCGGCGATCGCCCGCGCCAGACCCAACACCTCCGATTGCACATCGCGATAGGCATCGAGCCACAAATCGGGATGGCTGGGCCAAGCCAACCAAACCGCCGCATGTTCGTGCCATTCAGGAGGGAAATACATGGGACGTGATGAGAATTGCAGGACTGAAGATGATCAAACGATTGGAAATGGCGGTTGGAAATGGCGATCAAACACATTTCGTAGGGGCGCACCGCCGCACGCCCATCCGTGGACTAGCAAACTGGATGTCCGAATTGGTCAGAAGGGGCCTAGGGTTTGTCATCAATTCCGTCCCGTAGGGGTTGGGTCTCCCAACCCTGACCCGGGCGATCGCTCCCAACCGATTCACCACCGGAACAGGGATTGCGGGGTTTGGGCGGGGAGACCCCGCCCCTACGATTGATTGGCTAGGAGGACGCGACAATTCGGGTTTTGGGGATTTTGATGACACGCCTTAAGCCCCTTGTCTGGTTGGCGGGGCCAAACCGATCCAATGCTGCATTCACCCTAGCCGATCGAGGTGAACAACCGGTTAAGCCGCCGTCTTCAACCTTAATCAATGCCCAAATCAATGCCCAATGGATCGAGCGAAACTTAGCCAAAAATCAAGCGCGATCGCCCCAAGGCCACCGCGCTGATCGAAAACAGCGATTCAATGGGGATTGATCGACGGCTTTGCAGCCCGATCGCCCCCCATTGCTCACTAGTTGCTGCCCGTGAACACCAAATCGGGAAATTTGTCTTGGGCTTCGGCCAAAGGACGCTTGCGCCCTTCTTCTTGCCAGTAGTTGATGATTTCCGTGGCGCGGTTCAACAATTCCACCCGATCGGACTCCGAAATCCAATGCTTGGATTCCAGCTCCGACTTCAGTTGTTCCCACGCATCGTTCCGCGGCCAGAAGAAATAGGCCGTCAGCGGGCTGGTTCCTTTGCCCACAACTTGATCCACCGCCAAAGCGACGTTTTCTTCAAGCCAGAGAACCTTTAAAATAAACTTCGACAAGCTGATGCCTCCAAGATCGACTGCTACGGGTATTTGGCAAGGGTTCGGCCAGTCGGGATCTTCAGACGAAATTTACGCGACTCCAGCGGGTCTTCAACTCGTCCAGGGCGATCGCAACTGACGACAGCACAGCAGTCTATCGTACCGCAAGGGGGCGGTTGACGATCGCCTTTCCGTAATTAGCAGCGATCGGATCATCGCCACAGGCCCCCCAGGTCGCCACGAGATCGCCATAATGTCGCCGCGATGTCGCCATGATATGGTTGCGGCTGTTGAAACAGGATTGCAGATTATTCTGTTGATTGACCCTTTCCATGACTTCCAATTCTCTCCAGGCGATCGCGGTTTTTGACATTGATGGCGTAATTCGGGATGTGGGCCAGTCCTACCGCCGCGCCTTGGCGGACACGGTGGAAGCCTTCACCGATGGCCAATTTCGCCCGACGATGGCGGACATTGACGCGATTAAAGCCGAAGGATCTTGGAATAACGATTGGTTAGCCTCTCAGGAATTTGTCTATCGATTTTGGGAAAGTCAGGGGCGATCGCGCGCAGAATTGGCCCTGAACTATGACGAATTGGTCTTGTTTTTCCAAAAGCGATATCGCGGCCCCAACCCCGAAGATCCCAGCAGTTGGACGGGCTACATTTGCGATGAACCGCTGCTGGTCGATCGCGCCTATTTTGAACAGCTCACCGCGGCCCAAATGGGCTGGGGATTTTTTAGCGGCGCTACACCAGCCTCGGCCAATTTTGTTTTAACTCAGCGGGTGGGGCTAATTGATCCGGTGTTGGTGGCCATGAATGATGCGCCGGAAAAACCTGACCCCACGGGCTTGCAAATGGTGGTCGATCGCCTGGAACCGGCCGGGTTGCAACTGCCGGTGATTTATGCGGGCGACACGGCGGCGGACATGCAAACGGTGCTGAATGCGCGCAAAATCGCCCCCGATCGCCGTTGGATTGCGGTGGGCATTTTGCCGCCCCATGCCCTGGTTGATTCGGCCACGCGCGATCGCTACACTGCCACTTTGAAGGCCAATGGCGCAGATGTTGTGTTGTCGTCGGTGACGGAATTAACGGGCGATCGAATTCGAGATTGGCATTAACTGCGGTGATTGATGGCGGTAGCGTTTACATCCGTCTCAGGTTGAAGTTTTTGCATCCTGGATAGACCACATCACCAATAATGCGCTGTTCATCTAGAAAGACAATCCCGCTCAACCCGACCATTTCATAACCTGAAGGCTGATTAATCCAACGAGTACCACCCAAGCTGAGCCAAGCACGACCTGAATCAAGCCTCCTGTAAAAGCCTTGCATCTCAAAAGACCCGGAGGGTATGGAAGGATTATGGGGGTGAGCAGAGAAATAAAAGATAGCTTTTACTCTCTCTAATGAATCAATTCTCAGATCGAGTTTTAGTCGGGTTTGACCTTGATTGCACGTATAGTCACCTTCCCAAATTCCTGACAGATTAATTCTAGAAGGTTGAGTCTTCTGAGTTTGCGTCAAATAACCAAAGCTGGGATTTTTAGATATTAGTTCGCTTACGGTTAGGCTTCCTAACAGAAATAGAAATGGCAATAATATTTTCATTTGAGGTCAGAGAATTTTGATAATTTTCCACCCTACAGGCTTGATCAATCCGTCCTGAAAGCCTACGGATTCAAAGCCAGCGATGACATTTTGGAAAAACTGTTGGCGCTGAATTTGGAATTGGCAGAAAAAGAACAACAAGGTGAAGCGATCGTCGGGCCCTGGGCGCTCGATCGACCCCCAGGCGATCGGTCGAATTAACTAATCAAAGCCAAACCGTCTTTTAGCTTTGTTGGGCAATCCAATCGAGACAACATTGGCGGAAATGATCGCCCCGAACTTCAAAATTCGGGAACTGGTCAAAGCTGGCACAGGCAGGCGACAACAAGACGATCGGGGCCTCGTGTGCTTTGGCCAACTCGGCGGCCCGGGGCACTGCCCGATCGAGCGTTTCCACAATTTCCGTGGCCCCATAGCCAGCCGCTTGCAGATTGGCTTGGAAGGTTTCGGCCGCGCTGCCAATGAGCAAAACGGCGGCGGCTCGGGACTGAATGGCCGAAATCCAGGCGCGATCGTCCCCTTCTTTGGCCTCGCCGCCCGCAATCAGGATCGCCGGTTGGGCCACCGCCTTCAGCCCCACTTCGGCCGCGTCGTAATTGGTGGCTTTGCTGTCGTTGATGAAGTCGATGCCTTGCCAACTGCCCACCCGCTCCAGACGATGGGGCACGCCGGGAAAGTCGCGCACCGCCTGGGCAATGGTTTCCGGGGCAATGCCAGCGTAGTGGGCCGCAGCCACGGCCATCAGCAGGTTTTGTTGGTTGTGGCGGCCGGTCATGGCCAGGGCGCTCACGGGCACGATCGCTTGGCCAGCCACCACGGCCCAACCGTCTTCGACCCAAGCCCCCCGATCGGGGTTGGCGGGCAACTGGTCACGCCCGGCCACGCTCGTCCAAATGGCGTTGGGATAGGGGGCGATCGCCTGGGCCCGCAGGGCCGGATCGTCACCGTTCAAAATTTGCAGGGCCGCTCGATCGATCAGGCTGGCTTTGATGTTGAAGTAGTTATCTAGGCTATAGTGGCGAGCCAGGTGGTCGGGGGTGAAGGTGGTCCAAATGCCAATTTTGGGGGCCAGGTTTTGGGAGGATTCAATTTGGTAGCTGCTGACTTCGGCAATCACCCAATCGATCGGGTCAGCTTCCGGCAGGGCCAAGCCACAGGCGGCGGCTCCAATGTTGCCGCAGGCGGGCGCTTTTAGGCCGGCCGCTTGAAAGATGGCGGCCGTGAGGGCGGTGGTGGTGGTTTTGCCGTTGGTGCCAGTGATGGCCACCCAAGGGGTCTGTTGCAGGTTGCGCCAAGCCAACTCCATTTCCCCGATCGTGTCGATGCCGAGCGCCCGGGCCCGGGCCACGCCGGGGCTATCCCAAGGCACGCCGGGACTGACCACCACTAAATCCGGTCGCGGCTCGATCGGGTCGGGGTTGAAGGTGTCGCCCAATCGGACTTGGATGCCCAACTGGGTGAGTGTGGCTTCGATCGGGGCCAGGCGATCGCCCGTTCCCCGATCGCTCACGGTCACCTGCCAGCCTTGGGCCGCCAACAGTTGCGCCGCCGCCACTCCAGATTTACCCAATCCCACAATCCAAGCCGTTTGCACGCTCAACGCTCCCGTTTTGTTTCTGAACTGCTGTTTCTGAACTGCTGTTTTTGAACCGCTGTTAGCGCTGCCGTTCCCGTTCCAAGGCATCGATCGCATCGCCCAAGGCCGTGGTCAAATCCCGTCGGGTGCGATCGTGGGCTTCCCGTTCTGCCTGGAGCTGCCGTACTAGTTGTGCCAGTTGCTCGCGCAGTTGCCGACATTCAATTTGAGCCTCGGCCAGGGCGGCCGGAGTGCTGGCGGGCAGGGCGGCCCCGGTGCTGGCAGCCTCTCCCAGCGGTTCCCACCCGTCCAGCACTGCATCGGGATTTCCGCGCAGCCGATCGACTTCCCCTTGCAGCCGGGTCTGTTGTTGCTGAAACTGTTCCCGATCGGCTCGGCGTTGTTGGGCTTCCGTGGTGTAACGGGCTTGCCAAGCGTCGGCGGCCTGGTAGGCCGCATCCCGATCGCGTTTCAGGTCGGTCACCTGTTGTTTGAGGGCTTGAATTTCTCCAATCCATTGGGTGACCTGTTCGTGGGACAGGGGCCCTGCCCCATTCAGCCCTTGGTTGCTCATGGCCGATCTCCGAATGGTTGCCAACTGCTTGCGGACAATTGCTAATTTTTTAGCAACTAATTTCTTAGCAACTAATTTTTCAGCAACAGGTAGTAGAGCCGGCCGCGCGACCCGGTGACCCCGGCTCGATTCCCGGCGATCGGGCCCGTGCCCATGAAGTAGTCGGCTCGGCCGGGGCCAATCATGGCGCTGCCGGTGTCTTGATCCAACACAAACCGGCTGACGTTGCGATTCACCACGCGCCCGTCCGCGCTGGCATAGGGCAGCGTTGTGTTGACCAAAGCCAAGGCTCCGGGGGGCATCAGGGAGCGATCGGTGGCGATCGAGCGATCGGGCGTAACGGGCACACCCAAGGTTCCTGTGGCCGGTGCGCCAAAGGTTTCCCGGAAGAAGATAAACCGCGTATTGCGGGGCAAGTAGTTATCCAATTCCTGGGGATTTTGGCGGAAATAGCGAATCATCACCGGCAGAGTCAACCCTTCAAAGGGCAGCTTGCCATCTTTGGCCAGCTCGCGGCCCACGCTGGTGTAGCCATAGCCGTTGTGGTTGGCATAGCCGACGGTGATCACGTTGCCATCGGGCAATTGCAGCCGGGCCGAGCCTTGGATATGCACCAAAAAGGCTTCTAGGCGATCGCTTAACCAAGCAATTTCCTGACCGCGCAGGGGGCTGTTGGTGCCTTGGCCATCTTTGCCTTCCAGGACTTCGCGGGTGGGCATGGGGGTGCGCCAACTGGCCAAGTCGGCCGGTTCCCGATAAATCGGATAGCGATAGGTGGCGGAGGGGGTGCGGCTGGCACGATAAATCGGTTCGTAATAGCCCGTGAAGAAAACATCACCGTTGCCATCCCGCCCGATCGATTGGTAGAGCATGAATTCCCGATCGACCAAGGTGGCCAACTCGCGGGCCGATCGCGCCTGGGTCACCAGTTGCCGAAACCGCCGCACACTCCGCAACACCCGATCGCGCGTAATGCCGGCAACGGGATAGTTTTGGTAAGCCGTGGCGGCCGCTGGCGATTGCAAATAGCGCAAGCTGTGGTCGATCGATTGCAACAGGTTACGGCGATCGCCCGATCGGCCGAACAGTTGCTCATCTAAGCCCAACAGACCCGCAATCGATCGCGCCTGTACCGGCCGCAGGGGAATCCGCTGTTCCGCTGGTGAGAGAGGGGTTTCTCCCTGGTGCAGAGGGGGCGGAGTGGGTCGAGTGGTGGCCTGAGCCAGGGCCGTGGAACCGCTGAAGGTGGAACCGCTGAAGGTGGAACCGCTGAAGGTGGAACCGCTCAACGCCAGAGAACCCAGAAGAGAACTCAGACTAAAAACCGCCCCCCAGTAACCAAACTTGGGAGCGGCATGATGGCCAGAACGGCGATTGATGGCCAGGTCATCGAACTTAGCCCTTAGCTCAGATTGATCGGATTGAGCGGATTGAGCGGAGCGATGGCGGAAGCGATGGCACAAGACATCTTTCAGGAAATCTTTCAGACTCATGGGGGTGGTTGGGGTGAAGCGGTGAGGAGCAATCGCGATCCCCGATCAGCATGGGGCGACAGCGATCGGCTCAGGGGCGATCGGATTGGGGATCGACGGACTATTGCTATCAGACTGGCGGGTGATCGCGCAAGCCCCGATCGGGGAATTGCTTCCTCGATCGTTCCATTGCATTGCCACACCAGTTTTGAGACCAATGGCCAACCGCCGTTCAACCGCGATCGCCCCTGAAGCGACTGCTCAAGAACTCCTAGTCGATCGAGGAGACCCACAAAGGAGCAGCTTTGGCTTCCCAGGCATCCTTAAAACGATCGATCAATGCTGGAGTTAAACACCGGTTCCACCCGGATACCTAACACCTGCGATGGTCGCACCACCATATATTCACCCTGGAGATTTTGGATGGGCACGCTAATGAAGGCCGAAGAGTCCTGCTTCGGAACCAAGTCCGTGCTGTACCACTTTTGGAAGTCTTGAATCGTGCGGAAGCGAACTTCCTCGCGGTGACCGCCCGCCAACAGGATATGCACCGCAAACTCATCAGGTGTTCTCGGCATCGGCCCGGGATCCTTATAACAACAACAACTGCTGCCGCAGCAAACTACCCATCAACATACTCATCAACATTCATTCCGAGGCAGCTTGGTTGCCAGCGGCGATCGCCCCAAACAACCAGTGACCCGCAATTGGCCACCGTAATCATGGAGCTTGCCCAGACTTTACCAAAAAAAAGGGTTTAAAGCCCTGCCCTTGTGGAGCGGCTGATCGATCGGGGCAGCCAAGGCATCAGCCGGGGTATCCATAACGCAGCTTGACTCGATCGATTAGCTAAATTGTGAAATTCGTGAAATCTTCGATTGTGAGAATTAATTAAGATAATCAAAACTTGTTTTCAACGAAAAGATTATAAAGATAAGCTTATGAAAATAATTTAGTTTTTATTATTCCCGAGCCGGTCAAGTATCTAGACTTTTTATGAAAGAACCTTTAGCATGTCTGAAGTTGCTAAAGCGGGAAGGCGCTTGACAAGCGGGATTCAGAACCCATCATCAAGCTCCGATTTAAATTTCCTTGGCTCTTAGCGATCGGCTTTTTCACAACTCATGACAAATTTGGCGACCCCTTGATCGCCCGATTTGTTGTGCTCAACTTTCACTTAAGGTTGCTAGCGCCATGTCTGATGAGTTCGGATTTTCGCGTCGTCGCTTTCTATTGACCGCTGGAGCCTCCGCCGCAGGCTCCATTCTTTTAAAAGGATGTTTGGGAAATCCCCCAGAAACCGGTGGCACTGCCGCGAGTCCGGCCGGAGGATCGCCCACCAGTGCCGCCAGTCCCGCAGCCCTGACCCCGGAAACCACCCCGGAAGTCACCAAAGCCAAGCTGAGTTACATCCCGATCGCCGAATCTGCACCACTGATCATTGCCAAGGAAAAAGGCTTTTTTGCCAAGTACGGCATGACCGAAGTGGAGGTGTCCAAGCAAGCCAACTGGGCCGCCGCTCGCGACAACGTGGTGATCGGTTCCCAAGCGGGTGGGGTTGATGGGGGTCAGTGGCAAATGCCCATGCCCCACTTAATCACCGAGGGCATCATCACCAACGGCAAAAAAGTGCCCATGTATGTGTTGGCCCAACTGGTGACCAACGCCAATGGTATCGCTGTTTCTGGCAAAAATGCCGGTAAAGGATTGGGCTTAGATCTCAAAAACGCTCAAGCCTATATCAAGGACTATGCCAAGGCTAATGGTCGCAAATTCAAAGCAGCTCACACCTTTCCCAACGTAAACCAAGATTTCTGGATTCGCTATTGGTTTGCAGCCGGTGGGATTGACCCCAATCAGGACATTGATTTGCTCGCTGTTCCCCCGCCAGAAACCGTGCAAGGGATGCGGATCGGGACGATGGATGCCTTCAGTACCGGTGACCCCTGGCCCTATCGAATTGTGAACGACAAGATTGGGTTTATGTCTTGTTTGATCACCGAAATGTGGCCCTACCATCCTGAAGAATATTTTGCGATGCGGGCCGATTGGGCAGATGCCAACCCCAAGGCCACCAAGGCATTGCTGAAGGGGATCATGGAAGCCCAGCAATGGTGCGACAAGCCCGAAAATCGCGCAGAATTGGTGAAAATTGTTTCCGGTCGGAACTATTTCAACATTCCTGCCAACATTCTGGAGCCGCCTTTCTCAGGCAAATATGCCATGGGAGATGGCAAGCCTGAGATCAACGATTTCAACAAGGGCCCGCTCTATTGGAAAGACCCGATCGGGAGTGTTTCCTATCCCTACAAGAGCCACGATCTTTGGTTCCTCACGGAAACCATTCGTTGGGGCTTTCACAAGGATTATGGCTTCACGATCGCTAAGGCGAAGGATTTAGTTGAACGGGTCAATCGCGACAGTATTTGGCTAGAAGCTGCCAAGGAAGCTGGGATCACCGATGTACCCAACAGTCCTTCTCGTGGGGTAGAAACCTTCTTTGACGGCATCAAATTCGATCCTGAAAAGCCCGAAGATTACCTCAAGAGCTTGGCCATTAAGGCTTAGGAATTCGCTCCCAAGGAACCGACTCCTTCAGGACGACTCACACACCCAATTGGTTGAATTTCGCTTCATTCAACTTCCTTTTTCGACCGTCGAGAGAAATCACCATGGCACCTTCCGTATCTCGATCGAACGGCATTTCCAAGCCCTCCGCCTTTGAACAATGGCTGCAGAAAAATGGCAGCACGGTTCTGTTACCCGCGATCGGGATTTTGGGATTCCTGACCATTTGGCAACTGATTGCTTGGTCGGGTGTGACCCGGTTGCCCGGCCCCCTGAGCGTGTTCACCGACGATCGCACCCGCACCCTGCTGCTCTATCCCTTCTACGATCGCGGCGGGTTAGACAAGGGTCTGTTTTGGCAAACGATGGCGAGTCTGGTGCGCGTGGCCCAGGGCTATGCGATCGCCTCAGTGGTTGGCATTTCATTGGGAATTGTAGTGGGCCTTTCACCGGCCATTGACAAGGCCTTGGATCCGGTGTTTCAGTTCTTGCGAATGATTGCACCGCTGGCGTGGGTTCCGATCGCCCTGGTGACGTTCCAGCAACCGGAAATCTCCGCCATCTTCGTGATTTTTGTGACCGCTGTTTGGCCGATTTTGATTAACACCACGGTGGGCGTGAAGCAAATTCCCCAGGACTACATCAACGTCAAGCAGGTGTTACAACTGAAGCAAAAAACCTTCTTCTTCAAGATTCTATTTCCCTCGGCCCTGCCCTACATCTTCACGGGTTTGCGGATTGCGATCGGTCTGTCTTGGTTGGCAATTATCGCGGCTGAAATCGTGATTGGTGGCACGTTGGGTATCGGCTTCTTCATCTGGGATGCCTATCAGCAAAACTACGTCAGCGAAATCATTTTGGGTGTGGTTTACATCGGAGCTGTGGGCTTGATTCTCGATCGCGCTGTTGCCTACATCCAAACCCTGATCCTGCCGGAATAAATCGGTCAATCGCCAGTTTCCAAGGGCGCAAGCGTTGCGCCCCTACCTATTCCCTCCGCTGGTTTTTAGAGGATTGCCCCATGAGTGCATTCGTTGCGATCGAGAATCTCGAAAAAGTCTTTCCCCTCAACCAAGGTGAATATCTTGCCCTCAAGGGCATTGACCTAACCATCAAAAAGGGTGAATTCGTTTCCCTAATTGGTCACTCCGGCTGCGGCAAATCCACCCTGCTGAATATGATTTCTGGGTTGGATTTTCCTACCGATGGCCTCGTCACCCTGGAAGGGCAACGGATTAGAAAACCCGGGCCCGATCGGATGGTGGTGTTCCAAAACTATTCGCTACTGCCCTGGTTGACCGCCCGCGAAAACATCGCCTTGGCTGTCGATGAAGTAATGGGTGATTTGCCCAAGGCCGAGCGCGATGCCATGGTGCAAACTCACATTGATATGGTGGGTTTAAAACAAGCCGCTGAAAAGCGCCCCGGTCAACTGTCCGGCGGGATGAAACAACGGGTGGCGATCGCCCGTGCCTTGGCCCTCAAGCCCAAGCTGTTGCTGTTGGATGAACCCTTCGGCGCGTTGGATGCTTTGACTCGCGGGAATTTGCAAGAAAAGCTGATGCAAATTTGCGAGGAAAACCAAGTCACCGCCGTGATGGTGACCCACGATGTGGATGAGGCGGTGTTGTTGAGCGATCGGATCGTGATGCTTACCAACGGCCCTGGCTCCAAGATTGGGCAAATTTTGGACGTGGATATTCCCCGCCCCCGCAAGCGGATGGAAGTAGTGGAACACCCCAGCTACTACAAGCTGCGATCGGAAATGATCTACTTCCTAAACCAACAGAAACGGGTGAAAAAGATTCGCGCCCGCAAGGTGGAAGTGGTCGCCAAACATGGCTTGGAAAAAGTCAATTTGGAAATCGGTTTTTTGCCCCTCACTGCCTGCGCCCCCCTGGCTGTAGCCAAGGAAAAGGGCTTCTTTGAAAAATACGGTCTTGATGAAGTCAACCTGGTGCGGGAAACCAGTTGGCGCGGCATTGTAGACGGGATTGCCGGTGGCTACATTGACGCAGCCCAAATGCCCTCGGGAATGCCCGTTTGGTTAACCGTTGGTGGCCATGAAAATCGCTCCTTGCCCACGGTTACTTCCCTGACCATGAGCCGCAACGGGAACGCCGTCACCCTTTCCAAAAAGCTGTTTGATGCGGGCATTCAAACCGCCGCTGACTTCAAAAAGCTGCTGCGGGAAACGCCGGGTAAGTCTCACATTTTGGGGATGGTTCACCCCTCTTCGATGCACAATTTGCTGCTGCGTTATTGGCTGGCAGCCAACGAAATTGATCCCGATCATGATGTGCATTTGGAAACGATTCCGCCGGCCCAAATGGTGGTGGATTTGAAAGCGGGCAGCATTGACGGCTATTGCGTCGGTTCGCCTTGGAACCTGCGGGCCGCTATGGAAGGCGTGGGCGTGACGATCGCCACCGACCTGGAAATCTGGCAAGGGCACCCGGGCAAAATCCTGGGTGTGCGCGAAGACTGGGCCAACGCCTACCCCAACACCCACGTGGCCCTGGTAAAGGCGCTGCTGGATGCCTGCCGCTACTGCGCCGACCCGGCAAACCACTTGGAAGTCCGCAAAATCCTGAGCGATCGCGCCTACGTGGGCACTCGCGAGGAATACATCCACCTGGGCGATCCAAAGGAGCTGACCTGCGACCTGGGCAACCCGATCGAATATGCCCACCACTGGTTCTATGGCGAAGGGGCGAACCGTCCCAGCCGCACGGAGCACCTGTGGATGATGGCGCAGATGGCGCGTTGGGGTGATGTGCCTTTCCCGCGCAACTGGCTGGAAGTGCTGGAGCGCGTGGTGCGCCCAACCACCTACAGCATTGCGGCTCGGGAGCTGGGCTTGCTGGATGAGAAGTTCCGGCGCGGAGCGATCGAACTGTTTGATGGCTCGGCCTTCGACGCGGAAGACCCGATCAGCTACCTGAACAGCCTGGCGATTAAGGCCAACATCTCGATCGCCGAAGTTCACCTCGATCCGCCACGAATCTTGGCTGCGTAAATCCCCATTCATGGGTGGGGGGCAAGGGGCTTAAGCCCCTTGTCTGCAACCAGCTTCTGCAACTAGCCAACTATCAGGATATTGGGCGCACGGCGGTGCGCCCCTACCAATCCACATCGCTTCAGTTTGCAATCCGAATTAACCGATTCGTCGGAGGTTTTTAGGATGTCGATCGCCACCAACAGCGCTCAAAAAGTTGCGCCGCTCCAGTCTTCCGGCACGCCCTTTCTAGAGTTCAAAGGGGTTAACAAAACCTACCCCACCGGTAAAGGCCCCTATGTCGTTTTGGATGGGGTGAACCTCACCGTTAATGAGGGCGAATTTATTTGCGTCATCGGTCACTCCGGTTGCGGGAAATCGACCCTGTTGAGCATGGTTTCTGGGTTTGCCCAGCCCACCCACGGCACTGTGCGCCTCAAGGGTCAAGACATCAAAAAGCCCGGGCCCGATCGAATGGTGGTGTTCCAAAACTATGCCCTGTTGCCCTGGTTGACGGTGTTTGAAAACGTCTATCTAGCGATCGATGCGGTGTTTCCCGAAAAGCCTGAACGGGAAAAGCGTGCTATGGCTCGCGACAACCTGGCCATGGTGGGTCTCAGCGAAGCCATGGAAAAGAAGCCACCGCAAATTTCCGGGGGTATGAAGCAGCGGGTTTCGATCGCCCGCGCCCTTTCTATTCAACCGGAAGTGTTGATTCTCGATGAACCCTTTGGTGCGCTGGATGCGATCACCAAGGAAGAACTCCAAGAAGAATTGCTGAAAATTTGGAGTGGTCGCCGCTGCACGGTGTTGATGATCACTCACGACATTGATGAGGCGCTCTTCTTGGCCGATAAGTTGGTGATGATGACCAACGGCCCTTCTGCAAAAATCGGGGAAGTGATGGAAATTCCGTTCGATCGCCCACGCGATCGGGATCTGATCATGGAAGATCCGCGCTACTACGATCTGCGGAACTACGCCCTCGATTACCTGTTCAATCGTTACGCCCACGACGACGAATAGGCGCGATCGATTTTCTCAGTTTTCTCCTCAATAGCTTGGCTATCCCCGTTTGCCCCACCAGGGCGATCGGGGATTTTCTTAATCAACAACAAATCAGTTCAACAGATTCTTGTGGGATTTTCTTCAGAGATAATGAAGTATTGAGCAGCATCAAGGCAGCTCATCATGGACTGAATTTTCTTTACTTTTGTCAATCTCTAAAGCAGTTTTCACAGATACGAGGTGCAACCAAAAACTCGCTAATTTCCACAATTTCGGTAGGGGCAGGTTTGAAACCTGCCCCTACGACAATGGTTAATGTTCTCGACTGTTCAAAATCCAGCTCCGAAATTGGTAGAACAGCGATCGCACATGCTTCAAACGATTCAAAAGCATTAAAAAACCGCCCGAAGCTTGTTCGAGCGGAGTGTGGTGTGAGGAGTGAACGGAAACATGCGTCTCCGCTATACCTCTATTCTATACGCTGAGTTTGCCTCTCGATAAGGATTGTGGCCGATCGCCCTATAAATTGAGACGAATCGACAACCTCAGCAGGCGATCGACTATTTGCCCATGCCCAACTGTTGAGCCTTCTGGTACACCTTGCCCTCGGTCAACAGCGACGGCGCAACGGCCACCTCCACTTGCTGCATTTCCTTCAGGGTGCTCGCGCCCAGGGTGCCCATGCTGGTCTTCAGTGCGCCCAACAGGTTGTGGGTTCCATCGTCCAACTTCGCGGGGCCGATCAGGATTTCTTCCAGGGTTCCCGTCGTGCCCACCTTGATTCGCGTGCCGCGCGGCAGCACGGGGCTAGGCGTGGCCATGCCCCAGTGGAACCCACGACCCGGCGCACCGGCCGCCCGTGCGAACGGCGAGCCAATCATCACCGCATCGGCTCCGCAGGCGATGCACTTGCAGATATCGCCGCCGGTCACCAAGCCACCGTCAGCGATGATCGGCACGTATTGACCGGTCTTGGCGTAGAATTCGTCGCGAGCGGCCACGCAGTCGGCCACGGCAGTCGCTTGGGGCACGCCAATGCCCAGCACCCCGCGCGAGGTACAGGCCGCGCCGGGGCCAATCCCCACCAACACGGCGGCGGCTCCAGCTTCCAACAGTTGCAGGGTCACTTCGTAGGTGACGCAGTTGCCCAGGGCCACGGGCATCGGCATTTCTTTGCAGAATTTTGCCAAGTCCAGCGGGGTCACGCCTTCGGGGGAGACGTGGTTGGTGGAAACGACGGTGGCTTGGATAAAGAGGATGTCGGCTCCGGCTTCGGCGATCACGCTGCCAAATTTTTGGGCGGCGATCGGGGTAGCGCTGACGGCTGCGATGCCGCCGCCGGCCTTCATTTCCTGAATTCGCTTAGCAATCAAGGCTTCTTTGATCGGTTCGGCGTAGAGTTCTTGCATCAAGGGCACGAATTCGTCTTTGCCGACGGAGGCAATCCGATCGAGGATCGGTTCGGGATCGTCGTAGCGGGTTTGGATCCCTTCCAGGTTCAACACGCCCAATGCCCCCAACTGGGCCAGCTTGATGGCGGTTTGGACATCCACCACGCCGTCCATGGCGCTGGCAATAATCGGGATCGTGCGTTCGATGCCGCCGATCGTCCAGCGGGTATCGGTGACGTTTGGATCAACGGTGCGGCCCCCCGGCACCAGGGCGATTTCATCAATACCGTAGGCCCGGCGAGCGGTTTTGCCTCGTCCCAATTGAATGTCCACTGCGCTTGCTTGCTCCTTGGCTCGAATCGAGGTTTGCGATCGCTCATATAGATAACCCTAGAATTCGTTTTGCAGAGCGAATTCGAGGGGTGATTGAGCGGTTTGGCGAAATGTATTCCAGCTAGGGTATCAAATCTAGCAGACGGCGCGATCGCTTCTAGAATCTTGGGCGATCGATTCGCGATCGCCCCCTTGACTTTCGGAGGACTGGGCCGGGAATGGGCGGGTTGCACGGCCCCCGCAACGGTACAATTTGGGGCAGCGTTGCGGTCTGGCGCGGTTTTGCTGGCGCACGATCGCTGGTGAAATGAGGGGTTGCCCGCGTGGCTCCCTTGGTGTTGGCCGGCCCCTGGCCGACCCTGTGCTAATCCCAAAAGCCGCAGTGATGTTGTTACGATTGCCCCTGTGAATTGCCCTATGGGTGCTGCTGAGTGGCCGGAAGTTTCTGCAACCAACGGAATCGCCACAGGTGCGATCGAACCGGAGCAATTACTCGATTTAGCCCAGCGGGCCGGTGCCGAAGCCGCTGAAGTTT
>NZ_JAZAQF010000089.1:0-21689 GCF_043235035.1 Limnothrix redekei LRLZ20PSL1
GGATCTTCTCAGGACGCTATCGCAATCGTCGTCGCCGTTTTGGCTTGAGGCTTCATCTGCTGGCCGGGTTGCTCAACTACCAGGCAACACATCCAATTTGATTCGTGCAAGAGGTCTATTGATTGGGGGAGCTGATGTGGGTTTTGAAGAAAATGGTGCGATCGCTCGTGCAGCCGTTGTAGTTTTGAGCTTTCCTGGTTTGGAGCGAATCGAATTTGCGATCGCCCGAATTCCCACCCCTTTTCCCTATGTGCCGGGATTTTTATCCTTTCGAGAAGTGCCAGTGATTTTGCAAGCTTTTGATCAGCTTCAGCAAAAACCAGATCTGATTTTATGTGATGGTCAAGGCTATGCTCACCCGCGTCGGTTTGGGCTAGCTTGTCACTTGGGATTGTTGTTGAACCTGCCAACAATTGGTGTAGCAAAGTCCCACTTGATTGGAACCCACGAGCCGCTAGATTTGGCGAAAGGAAGTTGGCAACCTTTGATTGATCGCGAAGAAACCATTGGCGCAATTGTCCGATCGCGCCATAATTGTCGGCCGCTTTATGTTTCCTCGGGGCATCGAGTGAGTTTACCCACGGCGATCGAGTTAGTTTTGAATTGCACCCCGCGCTATCGACTGCCAGAAACCACCCGCTGGGCCGACGCGATCGCCTCTCAACGGGGGGCTTTCAAGGATCCTGAATCTGCTCAGGTCAACCCATAGCTAAGTAATCGTCAATCAACCCTGATTGAATCCTGACTGACTTAAGGCATTGCTGCTCTACTAATCTGTTCTACTAATCTGTTCTACTAATCTGTTGTTTTAGGCGCGTTTTTGCAGTGATGGCTTGGCGATAAATTCAAGGGGCTTGCTTAGCGCTTTTGAAATTCCTGAGTCTAAGCTTCAAACTAAATCTCAAACTAAATCTCAAACTAAATCTCAAACTAAATCTCAAACTAAACTTCAAACTAAATCTCGAATTTCAGTTCTCGTAAAGTTTGGCGAATTCGCTCCGCTTCCGGTGACTGCTGTTGATCATATAATTCAACGGCTGTCTTGAAGGCTTTCAGGCTTTCGGGCACATTGCCACCTTTCAAGAAAGCTGCGCCTAAATTTTGGTGAAATTCGGGCTTTGCCGGATCGAGTTCAATGGCTTTTTGATAATGCTCGATCGCTTCCAAAGTGCGGTTCATTGCTCGCAGGTTTGAACCCAAATTGTAATGGGCGATTGCAAAGTTGGGGTCAATGATCACTGCTTTGCGATAGCTCTCATAGGCAGCCTGTAGGTTTCCTTTTTGGCGGTAAAGATTGCCTAAATTGATCAAAGAACCTAATTTCAAAATTGGTAATACTGGTTGACGCAAAGCAGCACGATAATGGGCTTGGGCTAGGTCGAGATTCTGTTGCTGATTATAAAAAATTGCCAGATGATAGTGCAGCTCATATAAAACTTCGGACATTTTCTCTTGTTCTGCCCGCTTAAGACCAGTTTTTAAGAGCGCAATTCCCTGCTCAGGTTCTCCTAAATCGATGAGAAGGGCCCCCAACTTGCTACAGACATAGGGATCCTCTGGATTTGCTTTCCAAAAAGCTTCCATTGCAACCCTGGCCCGATCGGCCTTGGAAGCGCTGGCGATGCGATCGAGCCGATAACCATCATGATCAATGGCCGGCATCGAAAGAGACACAATTTTCCAGTGGGGTTCCTGTTGCAAAAGCCGTACCACACTGTCATCAATAATGGCGTGGTAGGGGCGATCAAACTGAATTTCAGGATGTCGCCGAAACAAACGCGAGACTAGAGAATAGGGAGATTGCACCGCGCCCAATTCTCGACGCACCAAATTCACCACCAAATGCTCTGGATAGCTAACTGCTTCGCGAATCGGTTCGATCGCTTCCGGCAGCAACCACTCATCCGCATCCAACACCAACACCCAATCACTCTCAATTTGTGCCAAAGCTGCATTTCGAGCGGCCGCAAAATCATTGCACCAATCAAAAAAAGCCACCCGCGCCCCATGCGATCGGGCCCGCTCAACGGTGTCATCGGTGGAGCCCGTATCTAACACTAAAATTTCATCCACACAGTCGCGCACACTGTTGAGGCAGCGATCGATCTGATGGGCTTCATTTTTGACAATGAGCGATAAACAGATACTCATGGCCGAAACACCGAGTGTAAATCTGAAGGATAGATAATGCCGTTAAAATAACGAGATGATCGTTTGATCTTCGTCAATCTGATTGCTGATCTGATGCGAATCTGATATTGATCGATTCCGGCTTGAACCAGATCTTAATCAGTCCTTAAATTGCAGCTCAAGCGCAATTCCCAATCACAACCTCCCGCTTTCATACTGGCTAAATCATCTCCTAAATTGTCTCATCCCATGCCCCAAGACGTTCCACTCGGCTCAGTCATTCAAGGTTCCCTTAGCGAAGGGCTGGAGGTGCGGCTCCATGCCGATGTTTCCGTGGAAGAGATGCGAGTGGGCAAATTTTTGGTGGTGCGGGGGCGGCGATCGCACTTTTTTTGCATGTTAACCGATGTGGCTTTGGGAACCTCCAGCCAACGAATTACGATCGATCCGCCCCATCCCGATGATGATTTTTTGCGCGATGTGCTGGCCGGCAGTGGCACTTTTGGGACGATCGAACTCGCTCCCATGTTGATGTTTGTGCCCCAAGCAGAGATGGACTGGGAAACCCTGCCCTTACCCGATCGCTTGGCTCCAGAACCTGCCCGATCGGCCCGCAAAAACGGCAAAGCCAAGGACAAAAACGGCAATCAAGCATCCAGTAATTTAGCCTCCTTTGCTGCTAACCGCGATGCCAATTTAGAATTGTTACCCGTGAAAACTATTCCTAGTCACTTTTCACAGGTCTATGAAGCGAGCGATCGGGACTTTCGGATCGTGTTTGGTTGGGAAGACGATCCCCAGCGACGCAATTTTGCGATTGGAATGCCGATCGATACTGATGTGCCCGTTTGCATCGACCTCGATCGGTTCGTGGAGCGCAGTAACGGCGTTTTTGGGAAATCAGGAACCGGGAAATCATTCCTCACCCGTCTGCTGTTGGCGGGCACAATTCGCAAGCAAGTGGCGGTGAACTTAATCTTTGATATGCATTCGGAATATGGCTGGGAAGCCATGCGTGAAGGCAAAGGAATCAACACCGTCAAAGGGTTGCGACAACTTTTCCCGGGGCAAGTGGAAATTTACACCCTGGACGCGGAATCCACCAAACGCCGAGGCGTGCGCGATGCCCGAGAACTTTACATCAGCTATGACCAAATTGATGTGGAAGATTTGATGCTGGTGAGTGCGGAACTGAATCTTTCCGAAGCCAGCGTTGAAAATGCAATTATTTTGCAAAATGAATTTGGCAAATCTTGGATTTCACGGCTTCTCAGCATGACCAATGAGGAAATTCAGGATTTTTGCGAAACCAAAATGGGCAGCAAATCTTCGATCATGGCGCTGCAACGAAAGTTGAATCGTCTTGATCAAATCAAATACATGAGAAATGCTGGCTCCGATTATATCAAGCAAATTTTGGACTCTCTGGAAGCTGGGAAACACGTCATTATCGAATTTGGTTCCCAATCAAACATGCTGGCTTATATGCTAGCCACCAATATTATTTCTCGTCGGATTCATGGCATTTATGTGCGCAAAGCCGAGCGCTTTTTGCAAACCAAGGATCCCAACGACAAGCCCCGCCAATTGATGATCACGATTGAGGAAGCACATCGATTCCTGGATCCCGCCACCGCCAAGCAAACTATTTTCGGCACGATCGCCCGTGAAATGCGGAAATATTTTGTCACCTTACTGGTAGTTGATCAGCGTCCCTCGGGAATTGATAACGAGGTTATGTCGCAAATTGGAACCAGAATTACGGCCTTGTTGAATGACGAAAAAGATATTGAAGCTATCTTTACCGGCGTGGCAGGGGGACAAAGCCTGCGATCGGTTTTGGCCAAGCTGGATTCCAAGCAACAGGCCCTAGTTTTGGGCCATGCCGTGCCCATGCCTGTAGTGGTTAGAACTCGTCCCTATGATGAGAAGTTCTATGCGGAAATTGGCGATACTTTTTGGGAAGAGCTGCCCGATGAAATCGCGATCGCGGAAGGGGACAAAGCCAAGGCTGATTTGGGATTTTAAAACGTGCTAATGAGATGTTGATGGGCTGTTGATGGGATGTGGGGTGTGAAGGATTGAGGTCACGGGACGGACGCTTGATCGGGCGATCGCCCGCAGGATCTTGAGCACCTGAAACTTGAGTGTCCAAACTCCCTACAACAGCCGTGATTTTTCCTCAATCCCCAAGCGACCAGTTATGGCAATGTCCATGGCTGCGGCTACGGCTATCAGGGGCGATCGCGCGGGCCCGCAAGGCTTAACAGTGGTGTGACAAAAACTTCGTATGACTGCCATGGCAATGTCGCACCCACTGGCTATACCTAGACCATGATGCTGATCCTCGGAAGCGGCTGAAGGGGTTCCCAAAAACCCAACCAAGTGCAGGGCGGGATACCAATCTTTTAGGTTCGGTTATTGCTCCCCAGTCTGTCGTACCCAATTCCAACTTTTGCGATCACTATGGAAAAAGAGTCGCGCTCAGAAACCTGAAAAAGCCTGATTCTTCATTCAAGTTTTTGGAGTGAATAACAGCGAAATTTCAGTGCTTCGGTATTTGTTCTGACCCTTAACATTGCCGATCGAGCTGAAATCTTGCTTCCGGGAGATTCACCAATGAACTTCAAGGAAACTGAATGCCCATGCCTCTCTTCGTGATGACACTCTAATCTTGCTTGAATGGCTGATTTCTAGTGCATTCTTGATTGGTTTTGAATTGATTTTGATGATTTCCGATTGATTTCCGGTTGATTTCTGGTTGATTTCTGAATTCTCAGTGATGACTGACTTTGGTTGCGTCTTTCGTGATTTTGCGAAATTGTCGCCTAATGGCTCGCCGTAACTCTGCTGGGAACTGTTGCCCAAGGTTAATTTAATGAACTTTTTGCAATCCAAGACCGTCTAATTCTTTGTCCCTTTGAGTGTTGCCATGTGGGTTTTGGCCGCTCTTGGTTTGTGGACTCTTGACCTTTGGATCTTCAGTGTAGATCCGAATTTGGAATTTGTGGGACTCGTTTCCCAGGGCGTTTTTTGAAACAGACTTGCTCATCAATGAACGCCGATAACGCTGACGAATAACGCCGACCCGCAAGCTCTTGTGCTCGCGTCTTTGTGATTGAAAATAGGATGCTGACCATGCCGACCGCTATGATTCGCCCCCAAACGCAGCGATCCAAGTCGCGAGAAGGTGACAGTGCCGATTTGGTTCGCGCCTATTTGCACGAAATTGGCCGAGTTCCGTTGCTGACTGATGAACAGGAAATTATTCTGGGCAAACAAGTGCAGCAAATGATGCGGCTCTTGGACATCCAGGAGAAGCTGATGGGCGAGCTGGATCGATCGCCCACGGAGCAGGAATGGGCCGCCGCCGCCCAGCTTTCGGTGGAAGATCTGCGCCAGCAGTTGCGGGTGGGCGATCGGGCAAAGAAAAAAATGATTGAAGCCAACTTGCGTCTTGTGGTTTCGATCGCCAAGAAATACCAAAAACGCAACCTAGAACTCTTAGACCTGATCCAAGAAGGCAGCTTGGGTTTGGAGCGTGGAGTAGAAAAGTTTGACCCCATGATGGGCTACAAATTTTCAACCTATGCCTACTGGTGGATTCGCCAAGCGATCACGCGGGCGATCGCCCAACAATCACGCGCCATTCGCCTGCCGATTCACATCACCGAAAAGCTGAATAAGGTGAAGCGGGTGCAGCGGGAGCTAACCCAAAAACTGGGTCGATCGCCCAAGCTCTCGGAAGTGGCGGCCGAGCTGGAATTGGAACCGGCCCAAGTGCGGGAATTCATGCTGATTTCGCGGCAGCCGGTTTCCCTGGAGTTGCGAGTGGGCGACAACCAAGACACGGAACTTCAGGACTTGCTGGAAGATGAAGGCGATCTGCCCGAAGATTACGCCAGCCGCGAGGCCCTGCGCTTGGATTTGCAAGCCCTGTTGGCGGAGCTGACTCCTCAACAGCGGGATGTGATTACCCTGCGTTTTGGCCTCGAAGATGGTCGGGAACTGTCTTTGGCGAAGGTGGGCGATCGACTCAACATCAGCCGTGAGCGGGTGCGTCAGTTGGAACACCAAGCCCTGAAGCAACTGCGCCGTCGCACCGATGTGCGGGAATATTTGGCGAGCTAACGGCCGCCTTAATCCGCCTGCAACAAACCGATTGCAATAAACCGATTGCAACCGACTAATTTCAACAAACGAATTGCAACAAAAAGCGGCGTTCCCGATCGGGTCGCCGCTTTCCAGTTCTAGTTGCGTCGTTTTAGTGCATCCGAGGAAACGGAAAATCTGTCGTGAGGCAAGCCGCGTCTCCCAAAACGCGATTGCATCAGGAATTCAATCTTCGCAGTGTGATATCCGGTCGGATTTGCTTCGACCTGATTGTAGCTGAAGATACGAAAAATTTTGTAACATTTTTTTGCAAAATCTGGCAAAGATTCTGTGAAGAATTTGCAAAATCTCAAAATACCTGCTGTATCCCTCGCGTTTCCCAAAGCACCGGTAACGGCGATGGCCCTTGAAAGATGACTCTCCAACTCTCCCGATCGCTCCTGGAGCAACTTTGTCAAGCAGCGGAAGCGGCTTTGCCCTATGAATGTTGCGGCCTGTTGCTGGGCCGGCAAGTGCGCACCCCAGTTGAATTACCGGTTGAATCACTGGTTGAATTACCGATTGAGTCACCGGTTGGCCCAAGGGATCCAGCCCCTGCAGGTTCCATGGGGGTGATCGAGGCGATCGAAGCGATCGTCCATGAGCTGTGGCCCGCCAATAACGATTGGGAACAGCTCACCGATGAACCCTTTCGCACCTTGGATCCGATCCCCGCTGGTGAAACCAGTCCCGAGCGCCGCTACGCAATCGCCCCGGCCACGATGTTGGCGGCCATGCGGGCCGGCCGTGCCCGTAACCTTGATATCATTGGGGTTTATCATTCACACCCGCAACATCCGGCCGTTCCATCCGAGTTCGATCGCGCCTGTGCTTGGCCTGACTACTCGTACCTGATCCTGTCGGTAAAAGGCGATCAAACCGTGGACTGGCAAAGCTGGCGACTCAATCTTGATCGCCAGTTTCAGCCCGAGCCGATCGTCCTTTGTGGATCCTGATTGTTGATCTCAACTGCCCCTGGCGCGCCCGGTTGCTTAGCCACTGCGATTCGTTGATTCCCCCAAGGTCGATCGCCCCTAAGGTGATGCCTGGATGGGAAACCCCTCACAGCGATCGAAGGCGCGATCGCCCCCCGCGATCGGGCATCGAACCCAAACCACCTCGCAACCTATGCTGAATATCGATACCAGCAACACACAACTCCTAAAAGAAGAGTACGAACGCTACTCTCGACACCTCATCCTGCCCGAAGTGGGACTGGAAGGCCAAAAGCGCCTGAAAGCCGCCAGCGTGCTCTGCATTGGCAGCGGCGGTTTGGGTTCGCCCCTGCTGCTCTACCTCGCTGCCGCCGGCATTGGCCGGATTGGCTTGGTGGACTTTGACGTGGTGGACTACTCCAACCTGCAACGCCAAGTCATCCACGGCACATCCTGGGTTGGCAAACCCAAAATCGAATCCGCCAAAAATCGGATCCTCGAAATTAACCCCTACTGCCAAGTGGATCTGTACGAGGCGCGGCTCAGTTCTGAAAACGCCCTCGACATCTTCCGCCCCTACGACATCGTGGTAGACGGAACGGACAACTTTCCCACCCGCTACCTGGTGAACGACGCTTGCGTTCTGCTCGACAAGCCTAACGTTTACGGTTCCATCTTCCGGTTTGAGGGCCAAGCCACCGTCTTTAACTACGAAGGCGGCCCCAACTACCGCGACCTCTATCCCGAACCCCCGCCGCCGGGCATGGTTCCCTCCTGCGCCGAAGGGGGTGTGTTGGGAATTTTGCCAGGGATCATTGGCGTAATCCAAGCCACGGAAACTGTCAAAATCATCTTGGGCAAGGGCACGACCCTGAATGGTCGTCTGTTGCTGTACAACGCCTTGGATATGAAGTTCCGGGAACTGAAGTTGCGACCCAACCCTGAACGCCCCGTCATTGAAAAGTTGATTGACTATCAACAATTCTGCGGATTACCGCCCGTGGGCCAAGCCGAAGAAAAGCCCGACGTGGCCGAAATGAGTGTCACGGACTTGAAATCGTTGATCGACAGCGGCGAAGACTTTCTGCTGTTGGATGTGCGCAACCCCAACGAGTTTGAAATCGGCCGCATTCCGGGATCGGTGTTGGTGCCGTTGCCGGACATCGAAAGCGGCAGCGGGGTTGGGAAGGTGAAAGACCTGCTCAAGGGCCGCAAGTTGGTGGTTCACTGCAAGATGGGCGGGCGATCAGCCAAGGCCCTCGGGATCCTGCAAAAGTCTGGCATTGACGGCATCAACGTCAAGGGCGGGATCAATGCTTGGAGCCAAGAGGTGGATCCTTCAGTTCCCCAATACTAGCTATCGATCCCAGCTCGCAATTCTCGCTCAAAATCCCACCTTCTCCAGTGCCCGGAACTAACCCCAGGCCCTGGAGGGCTTAATCGCTGATGGCGAATAATGCTAGAACGCTAGTCTGAGTTGTGCCAATCTGGTTGATGTAAGGCGGTGGTCAATCTCTATGAAGAGGGCCGCCGCTTTTGCGTGGCTCGGTTTCCTGAAAATCCTTGGTCAGAGGGCGATCGCCCGTTCCGGGACATGGGGTCGCCTAGACTTTTCAACCCCTTTGGATACAATGGAAATTGAACGGTTCAGTAAAAATTCCTAACCTCCATCGCTCGATTTGTCCATCGAGGGTGCGATCGTTCGGCGCTTTGGCCCTCCGGTCAGCATTGCCCAATCCCTTAACTTTCTTGGGCTAACTGGCTGTCCCTGCCTCAGTTCCGCTCGGTATTTCTGGTCGTCCAAATGCTCTGTCTCCAGTTGTGATGGCCCCCACAGTTCGCCAAGAAAAACATCAGTGGCGCAAGCTGAGTTTCCCTTCAACGCTGCATTTGTGCCCTGTTCTGGATTTGTTAGTGGAAGATGTCCCGGAGCCTTGGCGCTTTGAAGTGCGCCTTGGGTTACAGGAGGCTTTGGTCAATGCGGTGAAGCATGGTAATGGCCTTGACCCGGGAAAACGAGTGTGTGTTCACTTTTCTGCTCGCAGCCACCGCTACTGGTGGATGATTTCCGATCGGGGGGCAGGATTTAAGCCCCCTTGTTGTTGCCATGCGCCGCCGCTGCCGCCTGTGGCCATGGATGCGGATCTGGATGATGTGACCATGGATTTGGATGCGGTGGAAGATCTGCTGCCGGGTAACGAGGGGGAATGCGGCCGCGGTTTGTTCATCCTGCATCAAGTGTTCAATCGGGTGGAGTGGCAAGAAGGCGGCCGTGTGTTGCACCTGTACAAGGAAACGGATCCGATCCGGGTCTCGAAACGGCAGCGATTGGCCCAGGCGGCCCAAGGTTTGCGGGCCAGTTTGCGAGAACGCTATGTGGCGCTAGTGCGTTAGCGACCATGATCCGGGCAGGGCGGGGCGCTCACGGTGCGATCGAGCCATCCCGCCGCCTGCTGCAAATGCTCCAGGGCCATTTGGGGTTGGTCGCGCAACAGGGCCACCAAAGCCGCCGCCGCCTGTTCCCGGGCCCGGATCGATCGATTGCCCTTTTGTCGATGCCAATCCCCGTTGCCCAGCGCCAACCGAGACACGAGCACCTGTGCCAGTTCTAAATCGGTCAGCTCTTGACAGGATTTGGTTTCCAGAGGGCTGGTAATCGGCTGATGGGCAAAAAGGGAAGGTTTCATGGGTTGCTCGATCGCCCAATTGAAGCTGGGGTCAGGAAATCAAGGAATATTGCCTTCAGTGTGGCGACCTTTCCCAAAAAAATCAAATCCAATTGCTGATTCAAACCATCGGATCCAAACCATCAGCCCCAACCACTAGAGACAAGGGGCTTAGGGCCTGTCGTCAAATCGCCCAAAACCCTGACGATCTCATTCTCCCAACCGATTAGTCGTAGGGGCGGGGTCTCCCCGCCCAGTCCCCGCCCAGCCCCCGCGATCCTTGGGTGTTGCCAGGGGTGGACAGGGTTGTAGCGATCGCCCGGGTTAGGGTTGGGAGACCCAACCCCTACGGCGATGGAAATATGGAAAAGGCGATATCCCCTAAGCCCCTTGCCCCCTGATCGCGAAATGATCGGCAATTTCGAAGTGACGATCGGCTCAGGTTGCTGGTTGCGCAATTATGATTCCACGATCGTTAGTTCACCATCCCGAAAATGGCCGCGAAACTTCCCTTCAAACTGCACCAGGAAGGGAAAGTTGGCGCTGACGGGGCGGCCCTGGTGCTCAGTGACGATCGCAATGATTTCCCCTTCCTTGCCTTCCAAGTTGTAGGGTTTGCCCCGATGCTCCGGGTAGTGGTAGACCTCTACGGTGGTGCTGACACGCACGCGATCGCCGACTTTCATAACCTCTGACAGCTCGCTAATAAACTTGGGTGGTTGAGCACGATCTGGACTGCCCAGAACGCAGGATGACCTACGTGGCGTTCGGTTCCAGTCGCGATTTTGGTCGTGATTCTGGATTTTCCCACACAAACCGCAGCGGAAACGGGTGATTAAGAGATCAATAACTAGCCATCAAAAAATTCACTGGCTAGGGGCCGGGAACGGGTAGTTCTTCAGTGTTGGTGTTGGGCAAAGGTGTGCCCGACTGTGTGGGGCTGGTGGGCGAGGAGGGTGTGCTGCCGGAATCGGGGCGATCGCCCCCGGAGGGACGCAGGATGAGGGCCAGGGCGATCACCCCCAAAATGACCAGGGCGATCGCCCCCAAACCCATCCACTGGGGTTTGCTCAGACCCGAGTGCGATCGGCGGCGACGCTGGGAACGGGGAGGACGGCTGGTGGTTTGCAACAGGGCTTGGGACGCTTCGGACATTTCCGATTCCCAGGTGGCCGGAGCCAGGGCCACGGCTTCGGGGGCCGCAGTCCAGGGATCGGGAATGCCCACATTCAGGGGACTGAGACGACAAAGCAGGGCCACAGCGGTGGTGTTGTCGCTGCCATTGGTGGCGACGGCGGCGGCCACCCAGGCCTTGAGGGTCTCGTTGAGCGATCGTGTGCCGGTCACAATTCCCAATCCATATTCCCGCCAGGTTTGTTCCACCCAACCCTGATCGCTAAACCCATCGGAACAAAGCAACAGCAGCCCATCCTCATCCACAATCCAGCGCTGAACATGGGGGTGCAGATTGTCCGCTTCCTTCGCTCCCAGGGCCTGGGCGATCGCGCTGCCATTGGGTTGGTTTAGGGCTTCGCGATAGGAACGGAAACCGGTTTCTGCTTCGCGGCCCGCCAGGTCGTCATCCACCGTCAAGGGAATGCAGCCGCCCATGGAAATCCAATAGGCTCGACAGTCGCCCACGTGAGCAATGTAGAGATCGCGGGCAAGGGTGGTTTGTTCCACGAAGGGGGGCCGCAAGGGTTGGGGTAGGGCAATCGCCAGGGCGGTGGTGGTGGCCATCCGCTGGCGGGCTTCCCGGCCTTGGCTGTCGTTTTGGGTGGCAATCAGGTTGTTGGCCACCCGCAGCATGGCCCGAATCTGTTCCGTGGCGATCGGGGCTTCGATCGATTCACCGCTGGTAATCGCCTCGGAAATCAAAGCTTGGGCCTGCAATTGCAACGACTGCATGGCCATTTGGCTGGCCACTTCGCCCCGTTCGCGCCCGCCCAACCCATCGCAGACAATCGCCACGCCGGGATCGATCGCCCCCACGGGCGGCAAGGGCGAAAAGGTGTCGGGATAGCAGGTGTCCTCGTTGTTCGATCGCTGGCGGCCCGGATCCGTGAGGCCCGCTGCGATCACCGTCAAATCGTATTGAGCTTGGGTTTCTTGGATTAGGCGATCGAGCAGGGTGGCCGCTCCGGCCGCGTTCAACGCGCCTTGGCGAATTTGGGTACACCAATCCTGAAGCCGCACCCCCAGCAGGGCATCATTTTCCGTCGAGACCTGTGGCAACCAACCGGTCAGCCAAGCAAACCACAAATCCCCCAACCGCCGAAAATTCCCTTCCCGATCGGCCTCATCGGCCATCAACTCCCGTAGCCACAAACGCCCCCCCTGAATCCGCACGTTTTGCAACGAAAGCAGGCTAGCCGTCACCCCTTCCGCTGCCAGGGCGGGCCATAGGTCTAACAGTTGCCGTAACCAGTGGAGCCGCCGCAGATTCCGGGCCCCACCCCAAGCCTCATTAATGCTCGGGTAAGGTTGCCCCTGATCGTTCAGGGGAGCGTTTTCCAGCAGGATCGTATCGGGTGACTGATCACCCATTAAGCAAAGACCATAGAACTGAGGCACGTGGCGGGCCCAACGATGGAGCCGCAGATAGGGCAGGGCCCGATCGGGCAGTTGGGGCGGCACATCGGGCGATCGGGCCGGTTCCGTCTCCAGCCACACGGACGGTGCTTGCACGTAATAGCGCCCGGCCACCATGCTGCCCACCGGAATTGCTGCCGCCACTTCTCCCACGGCCCACAGGTAGCGATAGAGCAGCGGTGTTTGGCACTCGCTACAGCGCTCCCGCCCGATCGCATTGCGAGGTTGGGCACAACTTGGATTTACGCAGTAGATGGGCGGCTCAAGTCCGTTCATGGCTGGCAAGCACAGTAGCGGATACCGCTCGATTGTATCCCTGGAATCTTCCGGATCCCGCCGATCCACGGATCCCATTGTTGAATCCAGTGCATTCAAGTGCATTCAACTGGATGACTCCATCGATTCAACAGTGTTCACCGTTCACCGGAAACGAATCAACGGGGCCCATCAACAGGACAGCCCAAAACCCGAAAGCTAGAATGGCCTCAGACCGGTCGGCTCTTGCCACCCCTCCCTTCTGAACAGCCGGTTCCTATGTCCTTAACCACCCTTTGGATCCTGCTCGGTGCAGGGTTGTGTTTAGCAGAACTGTTTGTGCCCACGGCCTTTGTGGCGGCGGTGATGGGAGTCAGTGCGCTGGTGGTGGCTCTGGTGTCGGTGGTGTTGCCCAGTGCGCCCCTGCAAGTGGGGCTGTGGTTGGGGTTGTCGGTGGTGATGATTCGGGCGGCCCAGCAATGGCTCGATCGCCCTGCTCCGAAGCAACATTGGGACGCGATCGAGGGGCAAACCCTCACCGCGATCGCCCCCGGCCAACCCGGCCGCGTCCTCTATGAAGGACAATCCTGGGCCGCCCGTTGCCAAGACACCAGCCAGGCGATCGCCCCACAAACCCCTGTGTATATCGTTGGCCGCCAGGGGACAACTCTGTGGGTGCTACCGATCGAGCATTGGCCAGACAACCTAGAACCAGAGGCATAATGAGCACTTTCCTGATCCTTGCCCTCGCCCTGGGCGGCACAGCCCTCTCGGGCATCAAAATCATCAACCAGGGTGATGAAGCCTTGGTGGAGCAGTTGGGAAAATACAAGGGAAAACGCCTGGAACCGGGCATTAACTACGTGATTCCCGTGTTGGAGCGTGTGGCCTATCGGCAAACCTTGCGGGAACGGGTGCTTGATATTCCGCCCCAGCAATGCATCACCAGGGACAATGTGAGCATCACGGCTGATGCCGTGGTCTATTGGCGAATTGTGGATCTTGAGAAGTCTTTCTATAGGGTTGAAAATCTGCAAATGGCCATGACGAATTTGGTGCTAACCCAGATTCGATCGGAAATGGGCAAATTGGAACTGGATGAAACCTTCACCGCCCGGGAACGGGTTAACGAAGTTTTGCTTCAGGATTTGGACATCGCCACGGATCCTTGGGGCGTGAAGGTGACCCGGGTGGAACTACGCGACATCATTCCCTCCAAGGCCGTGCAGGAATCGATGGAGTTGCAAATGTCCGCCGAACGGCGCAAACGGGCAGCCATTCTCACTTCGGAAGGGGAGCGAGAATCGGCGGTGAATTCCGCCCGCGGCCAAGCGGAGGCCCAAGTGCTGGAGGCGGAAGCTCGGCAGAAGGCGGCCATTTTGGCAGCGGAGGCGGAACGTCAGGCGATCGTGCTGAAGGCTCGGGCTGACCAAGAGCGGCAGGTGCTGCAAGCCCAGGCCACGGCGCAGGCACTGAAAATTGTGGCCCAGTCGCTTCAGCAAGATCCCAAGGCAGCGGAGGCCCTGCAATTTTTGATGGCCCAGAGCTATTTGGCGACGGGCCAGGCGATCGGTACCAGCAACAGCAGCAAGGTGATGTTCATGGATCCGCGCAATATTTTGTCCACCCTCGAAAGTCTGAAGACGTTGACGGGCGATCAAGCATAGGGGGCGATCGGGCAGCGGCTCCAATGCGCGATCGAGCCAATCCCTCAGTTCCTACCGTTCATCAACTGCTCAACAACTGGCGTTAGTGGTCTCAGGCGCTTGGGCAATCTTCCGGCCCTGCGCTTAAATGGGGGCGGGACTTGCGGCGCTCGGCCTTGGATTGATCGGAATGGATCGGGATCGGTCAGGATCAAATCGGAACTTGATGGATTCTGGGTTTGGATCTGGATTTGGATCGAGTCGATCGAGCCGCTGCGACCATTTCCTAATCAGCTTCCCCGGGACTCAGCGAGGCATTGACCCAATCATGAAGTACGGAATCGACATTGGCCACAACGCCCCTCCCGACACTGGGGCACGCGGCATCCGGTTTGAAGACGAGCTGACCACGGCCGTTGGCACAAGGGTAATCAACAAGCTGCGAGCCTTGGGGCACACGGTGGTGAATTGCACCCCCCGTAGCGCCTCCAGTGTCACTAACTCCCTTTGGCAGCGCTGTAATGTGGCAAATCTCAACCGGGTTGATGCGTTTGTGTCGATTCACTTCAACTCCTTCAACACAGTGGTGAGTGGTACGGAAGTTTTTGCGGCCAGCGCCGCAGGCGAACGGTTAGCGGCTCCCGTGCTGCGCGAAATTGTGGCCCTGGGATTCAACAGCCGTGGGGTCAAAAATGGCGCGCATTTATATGTGATTCGCAACACGTCTGCACCGGCCATCTTGGTGGAATGCTGTTTTTGCGATTCTCGTCGGGATATGGATTTGTTTGATCCCGAAAAGATGGCTAACGCGATCGTGAAGGGGTTGACGGGACAATTGCCCAAGCCCGAACCAACGCCAACCCCGGTGCAGTCCAGTGCCCAGGTGTTGGAATTGCAGCGCACCTTGAACCGGCTCCGAATTTTGGATCGCAACAACCAGCGCCTAGCCGAAGATGGTTTCATTGGCCCGTCCACCACATCGGCCACCCAGCGGCTGCAGGCGATTTTGGGTTTGGTGACGGATGGGGTGGCGGGCGATCGCACCTGGGTGAACATTCGGCAAATTTTGGCCAAGCCGATTTTGCGGCCCAACCAAAGTTCTGGCCCCGCTGTGCGTTACTTGCAATTTCGAGTGGGCGTGGCGATCGATGGCATCTATGGCCCCGGAACCCTGGAGGCGGTGCGCCGTTTCCAAACCCAAAACCGCCTGACGGTGGATGGCATTGTGGGGCCACAAGTTTGGGCTGCTCTGATTGGCTAGCGGAATTTAGCTAGCGGAATTTGGCTTGAGGAATCTCGATCGCCTGTTCATTCGCTCATTGGCCCCAAATTCCATCACCCAAAACTGCACAGAAAACATAAAAGAGCCGATCAATTGCCCATGAATGGCAACTGATCGGCCTGGCTAAGGGCTTGGGTTTCCCAACCTTTGCTCGGTTATTGAGCAGTCGCCGAGACTGAATCCCAGCATTCAAGCCCGAAACTTCAAAGTTGCAACGTCAAGGCCGGCCGCTGAATCGAGGGCCCGCTTGGGGTCTGTCGTCATTGCCTGAAATCAGGTGAAAACGGCTGATTCACCATACTCCAATCGCCGTAACAAGGGGCTTAAGCCCCTTGCTCTCCACGATTTGCTAACAGTGGAATTAGGGTTTCAGGCGATCTGCCCCCGATGCCGTAACAAGGAGCTTGATCCCCTTGTCTCCCACGATTTGCTAACGGTGGAATTAGGGCTTCAGGAGATTTGACGGCAAGCCCTCGACTCTGGTGGAAAGCTCTTGGCGTGAAGCTCTTGGCGCGATTTAAACCTTGGTGCGATCGGTCAAAATTTCAAAGCCATCCTCTGTCACCAGCACCGTATGTTCCCACTGGGCTGACCAGGAGCGATCGACCGTTACGGCCGTCCACTTATCACTCAAAATTTTGGTTTTCTTGGAACCCGCATTCAAAATCGGCTCGATCGCCAGGGTCATCCCCGCCCGCAACCGCACATTCGGCAGCTCGCGGGTTCGGAAATTAAACACCGCCGGTTCTTCGTGCAGGTTACGCCCCACGCCGTGGCCGGTAAAATCTTCCACCACTGAGTAGCCATTGGCCTTCACCACATCCTCGATCGCTCCGGCAATGTCCAGTAGCGTTCCACCGGGTTTCACCTGATGAATTCCGGCAAACAAGGCTTCTTCAGCAACTCGTGCCAGGCGATCGGCCTCCGGAGAGACCTGTCCCACCCGCACCGTCACACAGGAATCCCCATGGAACCCGTTGAAGTAGGCCCCCGTGTCTACCTTCACAAGGTCACCACTTTGGAGCGTCTTTTTCGAGTTGGGAATTCCGTGCACTACTTCATTATTAACGGAGGCGCAAATAGAAGCCGGGAACCCGTGATAGCCCTTGAAACTGGGCACCGCTCCCAGTTCACGAATTCGCTTTTCCGCATGGCGATCGAGGTCAGCCGTGGTCATGCCCGGTTCCGCCAACTCCAGAATCTCCTTCAGCACCGTTGCCACGATCGCCGAAGCCTGCCGCATGATCTCGATCTCGCGCTTTGATTTAATTTCAATACCCCGGCGATTTTTTTGAATGCGCGGGCCCGTTTGCGAGTCAGAGGGTTTGGACTTGGGCAGCAGGTCAGCAAAAACGTTCATGGTGTTAGCAGGTGGTGTTAGCGATCGGAGCGACAGTGGGGAAGGCAATGTCCCTCTAGAGCTTATCAAAAAACTTTACAAGCCTGGGGGACTCTGGCTGGGGCTGGGTAACAGCCAGGTGCTTGCCCAACCGCAAGCCACGATCGCCCGCCAAAAGCCCTAGGAGGGTCAAGGCTCCTTACTGAATCAGAATTTCGCCGGTCATGCCCGCTGCTTGGTGGCCAGGCACGGTGCAGCGAAGGGTATATTTGCCCGATCGTACCGGCACAAACACCCAATCGGCCACCGTGTTGGGGCGCAATTCCAACTCATGAATCGCTCCCTTGACTTCCACGTTGCCCGCATCGACCTTCTGCGACCAAATGGCATCGGCAAAATCTTTGGCCGTGAAATAGTGTTTGGTGGGGCTGTTGTTGCTCAGGTGCAGTTTGTAGCGCTTGCCGGCCTCGAAGGTCAATTGGTTCGGCACAAAGCGTAATTCTCCAGAAGTGGTTCCCAGCTCCACTGCCACTTCCACGGGGGTTTGCTGACTTAAGGCCACGGCCGGAACTGCCCAAGCCGGCGAGCACCCAATTCCCGTCAGCCACAGCCCAGCAATCAGCAATGGCATCAGGATCGATATCGATCGCCCGATCGCTCGTTTGGCTGCTTTGAACCCCAGTTGCGTCTTAGCAAGTAAGGTTGCCATTGTTGGCGCGTTGGAATCGATCGAAAAAAATGTCAATTTCTGTAAGTCCTGAATTTTCATGCTTCTAAGTTCCCGATTCTCGAAAAAGTGATTCAATCCAACTGGGTTACCCCGTCATTTTCTTGATCTTTGATTAATCAACAAATCAAGAACTCGCTCAATAATTGAAAAACAGTCAAAAACACTTTTCAAAATAAGACAAAAAGCCCGAACCTCGATTTTGGTAATTGATTGGATCGCTTACCCCACTGCCCTAATCGTCCTAAATCTAGTGTAGGGCGGGTTGATGGCTTTACAAATGGTGAATCACTGGACAGGGGCGTGGTTACTGACTAAAAAACAAGATTGGAAACCGCGTACGAGATCGATATTGGTGGATCGATCTGGCCAGGGTAAGGCATACTCAAAGTGACCCTTGACCATGCCACTTCTCCCGAACAGCCGCCCTGTGCTCTGAACAGTCTGCAAGAGCACAGCGTTTGTTGTCTAATTCCTGATGTAATGGAGGAGATCTGCATGATTGGCGGTAATCGACGGACTGTTGCGCTCATTGCCCTGGATGATGCTGATGCTGCCAAAAGCGACTGGTAAGCTCTCGCTATCGCCCTGGTTCGACTGCGATCGACTCAATTTGGGTGCAGCCCGATTTCCTCTCCCTGGACTCTCGCGTTTTGACCCCTTGGCCCTATGAGCGATATTCCCCCCATCCTCCAAGACCTCGCACGGGAGTTAGAGCGCGACCCAGAAATTGTTCGCATTAAAAAACTGCTGCTGTTGGCTTGCACGGGGCACTGGGAAGGCGATAACCAGAAAATTGCCCTGCTTGATACGGGGCGGTTGCTGCAACGGCTGCAATCCTTGTCGCCCACAATGAATCATCTAACGACTCGGTTAAACCGGGCAGCAGCTCACCTGAATAAGCCTCAGGTTTATGGGGTGATTGCCAGTCGCATTAGCCAGCGGTTGGGGAATCTTTGTCATGATCCGGACGGGGAAGCCACCCTCACCAGCACGGAACCGCGTTTGCCGGTGGAGTCTGGAGACGAGCGGACGGTGCTGTCTTTCCAAGGCCCCAGCCAAAGTGCAGAACCGGCGATTGTGGCTCGGGATCCGTCCCAGGACACCATGACCAATCGGCCGGTGGTGAATTTGGCGGCCTACGATTGGTTTGCGGTGCGATTTGAATTATTGCGGGCCACAAACCCGTTGCGGGTGAAGATTCTCAGCTTTTTCACGCTGGATCCCCAAACCAGTTTCAATGCCTATACTTGGGCTTCTATTAAGTCGGAATTGCTCGATCGCCTGTTGTATCGGCTCTGCGAAGCTTGTCCAACCCTGGATGATTTGGAAGAACGCTTGCAAAGCACGGTGAATCGTTTCCCGGAAGTGGAAGAATATGCCCAGGCTGCGGAGTCAATGATTCGCGTGCTCGATCGAGCCATCTATTCAGCGGATCCGGAACCGAAACCCCTGGCCCAAGAATCCTTTGGCGCGACGGGACGTTTTCCGGGCTTTGAGATGTTTGGCGAGGCGGCGGAAAAAACGCAACTTAGCTCTGGCTTACCCATGGAAGCTGAGGATGAGGATGATGAGACAGAGCGATCGATGTTTGCGATCGAAAATGTCTTTACCCGATCGCATCCCTAGGCACACTGAGGCTGACCTGAGCGATCGCCCTTGGCCCGGCTCCGTGCGCGGCCTGCAAAATTCCCTGTCTTCTTTCCTGGAAGCCCAACAGACCCATGGACGCACAAGCCATCTTGCAACGCTACAAAGCAGGTGAGACCAACTTCAGTGGCCTCAACCTGAGCGGCTGCAAACTGATTCGCGCGGATCTCGTGGGTGTGAATTTCACCGGAGCCGACCTCAGCCACGCCAATTTGATTTTGTCTTACCTCAATCGGGCGGTGCTGCGAGGAGCCAACCTAACCCACATCAAACTGAGTGGGGCCAACCTCGATCGCGCCAACCTGAGTGCGGCAAACTTGCGGGATGCGGACTTGCACGGAGCCCGACTAGAAGCGGCCGACCTGCGCAATGTGAACCTTTCCCTGTCGATTTTGACCGATGCCAACCTGGTGGAGGCGGATTTGCGCAACGCCAACCTCAGCGGCATCAATGCCCGAGGGGCCTGCTTGCGGGGGGCCAATCTGCGCGAAGAAAAGCGGGTCTATCAAGGGGCCAACCTCCGGGGAGCCGATTTGAGCTTTGCAGACCTACAAGGGGCGGATTTGTCTGGGGCGGATCTGACCCGTGCGAATTTGACGGGGGCCAATTTGCGAGAAACCGTCCTGCGCGGGGTGAACCTGATGGAAGCCAACCTGAGCGGAGCCATTTTGTGTAATGCGGCCCTCAGCGACAGCAACTTGGAGCGGGCCACGCTGCTGCAGGCAAATCTCACGAGTGTGCGGGCGGAACGAACCATTTTCAATGAATGCAATCTCAACGGCAGTGTTTGTCAGATGGCGCTGTTTGCGGATGCCAAATTTGCCCACGCCAAGATGTTGCAGTCTGATTTTTCCTATGCGCGCTTAACTCGGGCTGATTTGCGCCGGGCGGATATGACCCGATCGAACCTGTCCCAGGCGGATTTGGTGGACTCGTTCTTGACGCGCACCAATTTGCGAGATGCCAACATGACCAAGGTGCTGTTAAATCGGGCGGAAATGAGCAGTGCAAATCTCAACGGCGCAAACTTGACTAACGCCACCATGCCCGACGGCCAAATTTATTATCAAAATTACTAAACTCTCTCAACCGACGACAGGCCCTAGGCCACCTGAGCCAGGGCCGATCGCAGCGCGTCCAAATAGCCCCCCACGTTGTAAGTGTTTAGGCGATAGCTCACCGGGTGGGCAATGAGTCGGGCTGTGCTTTCAAACAGCACCTCAATTTCCACCAAGCCGTTCTCCTTGAGGGTGCGCCCCGTGGCCACCAAGTCCACGATCGCCTCAGACATGCCCGTGATGGGCCCCAATTCCACTGAGCCGTAAAGGGGCACAATCTCCACCGGTAAATCCAACGACTGGAAATATTCGCGGGCACAGCGCACAAACTTGGAAGCAATACGGCTATGGGCCGGCAGATCGATCGCTCGCTGATAGGGCCCATCTGCCTGGACTGCCACCGACATGCGACAGCCTCCAAAGCCCAAATCCAGCACGTTGGCGACGTTGGGCGCTTTTTCCCGCAGCACGTCGTAGCCCACAATGCCCAACTGCGCTTGGCCGCATTCCACATAAACCGGCACATCGCCATTGCGCACCAGCATGGCCCGCGCCGTGCCGGTGGGGTCGGTCACTTGCAGTTGGCGGTTGCTTTTGTCGAGTAGGACACTGAAGTCTAGGCCCGCAGCGGCTAGCAATTGCACGCTATCGGCCAGAAGGGAGCCTTTGGGAATGGCGATGGTCAGCACAGGGCGATCGGGGGGTGGGATGGGGCAAGGTTTCGCCCGCCTATTGTATAGATCTATTTCCCGCGTGGCGCATCTTTTGTTTGGGTGTTTGTGTTTGTTTGGGTGTTTATTTGGGTGTTCGTGTCCTTTGGGCTTCATTGCGGCCCAAGCTGGCGCTAACGTCGCTGACTTGATCGACCGCTGGGCAACAGGGGAAACAGACCCGCCACCACCACGCCCGCCCCAAAGCCCGTTGCCAACAGGAAACCAAAGGGCATTTGCACGGTGCGAGATCCAAACCACTGCATGGAAACAAGGGTGGCGTTTTGGACGGAAATGAGAGCGATTCCGATCGTTCCCGTAGCCACAATCAGAGCGATCGCCAGATTGGCTAGTTTGCCCATTTTTTACCTGATTTTTGACCTATTGTTTTGACTGAATTCGGTATTTGCCATCGAGTGATTAGAGCTAATTTATAAAGAGAAGCTAAAGCCGACTTGGCAGCTCTAAATCCGGTTTTAGGCTAGACCTACCCGAAGCATCACCCAGCTCATGAGTCGTCTCCCGGTCATTGCCAATCCTACCCGCA
>NZ_JAZAQF010000031.1:0-15136 GCF_043235035.1 Limnothrix redekei LRLZ20PSL1
TGAGCAAGGACTATGAGTTGTATTCGGAGACGAGTGAAGGGATGATCTATGGCTGCTTAATGCATTTGATGGTGAGAAGATTGGCTGCTCTAGATGCTTAATAATTGATTTATAAATCAGCTCTTAGGTTGGGAGCTGCCAAATATTCAAAAAGGAGAAACCTTCTCTGGAAAAGCAGTTTGGCAAACAGTATCTAAGCTGGTTCTAAAATTTTACGAAACTTGTGGTCGCTATCCTAACAAGTTACTCTGTCTTCGTGATGGTTTAGTGCAAGAGGGTGAGTTTCAGGACACAATCCACGCACTTGCCGAAAAAAAAATTGATATTGATATTGTTGGGGTTCGTAAAAGCGGCGCTGGCAGGATGGGACGCGAAGTTTTTCAAGATGATGGTAAGGTATCGTACTACGACGCTTATGTGGGTAGTGTTGTTTTCTACCCACAAGAAAAATCATTTACCTTAATTACAACTGAGGCAATCAACAAAAATCTTGGCAGTGCAAGACCTTTGCGAGTACTTCATGAACACGGTAATACATCTTTAGAAGTACTGGCTCTACAGGTTTACCATCTTACTAAATTACACCCAGCTAGTGGCTTTAAATCCTGTCGATTACCTTGGGTCTTGCATTTGGCAGACAAAAGCAGTAAAGAGTTTCAGCGACTCGGACAAATTAGTGTCTTGCAAAACATTAGTCGAGATAAACTAATTGCCATCTGAAAAAAGCTTGACTTCTAAAACAAATTTCAGGAAGTATTAGTTTAAAGTTTCTCAGTCTCACTTTTTTGAATTCGGAAAAGAAAATTTAAAAATCAAGAAATAGCTGCCAACAGTAATGATTATAGATCTTCTCTTGCTTATCCTTCGTTGCCAGAATGCATCACAGTAGTTAATTTTGAAAATAATTTCAGTAGCCAATGCTGAGTTTTTCGTTTTATTTGGATAGTGGAGAAGAAGAGGAAATTGTTGATGTTTCCGATGAGCTTTATCAATGGCTCACTCATTCAGAATTTTCCAAAATTGGTCAGTCTGAAGAACGAGATATGGAGATAGACGGTGAAATCACCAAAATTGCGGTAGTTCCCTTGATGGGTAGCAACCGCAGAAAACTCAGTAACTTCTTCCGCGATGCCATTGTCCAAGAAAGCGATCGAATGCTCAGCCAGTTAAGCCACTCATCACCCAAAGAGGACTATTTAGCGGCATCTTACGCCCTCAGAATTTTGCAAAATTTGCGAAAACTAATCGAGGACGAAAAATTCAAATACCTGAGCCGAACCTAGAACGTAGTCAATCAATCCCAGTTGCAGCGGTGCGTAGGGCAAAAACGAGATCTTGGGCATAAGCAAGCGTTGCCCTGAACACTCTACATTTGCTATTTTGCAAAATACACACTGATTTTTTATTAATCATCCCTCGCCACCGTAATTGATCAACAATTTAATCTTGTCAACAGTTTGATCTTAAAAATGAGGTCAATAATTGATAATACCTGCATGATCATCAGCTTAAACTCGGGACTTCCTGATTATGTATACCCTCCAAAAAACCAGCACCAAGATTTTCATTGACTACGATCGCCTTGTAGAAGCTTGCCAAAAGTGGAACGTGACAGAACTTGCCCTATTTGGCTCAGTGCTGAGAGATGATTTCTGCCCTGATCATAGCGATGTTGATGTATTGGTAGTTTTCCATCCAGAAGCCCACTGGACACTATTGGATCTCGTTGACATCGAAGATGATTTTAAAAGCATTTTTGGTAGAGATGTAGACCTAGTTGAGCGAGGCAGCATCGAGCAAAGCAACAATCATCTGCGTAAGCAAGAAATCCTCAGCTCCTTGAAGGTGATCTATGCTGCCTCGTGAACACAACTACTTATTAGACATGCTAAAAGCTGCAAAATTAGCCCAAGAATTTGTAGCTGATGTCGATTGGGACAAATTTCAACTCGATCTAATGCGCCAAGCAGCCGTCACTCGCCAACTCGAAATTATTGGTGAAGCCGCTCGTAGAATTTCCGAGACATCTCAGACAGAAATGCCTGAAATTCCTTGGCATCAAATCATCGGAATGCGAAACCGTATCGCCCATGAATATGATCGCATCAACTTAATCACGCTTTGGGATACGATTCACCTGGCCCTACCAAAATTGATTTCTACATTGGAAACTATTATTGGCATCAATGAATAATTAAGAAATACTTAATAATGTGACCGTGATATCGATAAGAGATGGCAAATCCAGCGGGGAGCTGGCAAGGGCGATCAGCTATTCCAAAAGCTCGCCTAAGTAGCACTGCACAAAGTCGCGGGCAGCTTCGGGGTTCAATCCTTTCAAAGCTGTGACGATCTCCACAACGGTCTCAGCCGTAGGGTCGCGCTGCTCGTGAAACCACTTAAAAACCACTGACCGATCAACTTGCAACAGCACCGCCAGCCGGTTCTGGCTGATTTTGTGCTGTTCTAATACGGATTTGAGGGCTTTTCCTGCTCTTCCCATGCCCCCAATCCTGTCAAAGAATCTTAATCCGGTAAATATCGTGACTGTACTTCTCCCACGCACCGTCGATCAATCCCGGTTGCAGCGGTGCGTAGGGCAAAAACGAGATCTTGGGCATAAGCAAGCGTTGCCCTACACACCCTACGAAATGCTGAATGATGTGACCGTGATATCAATGAGGGCTGGCAAGTCCAGCGGGGAGCTGACAAGGGCGATCGACTATTCCACCACTTCGCCAAGGTAGCGCTGCACAAAGTCCCGCGCTGCTTCGGGCTTGAGCGTTTTCAAGGCCTTCACAATTTCCAAAAGTGTTTCAGCGGTTGGATCGCGAATTTCTTTGCACCAGCGATAAACATTGGTGCGTTCAATTTCCATCTGCATCGCAAGGGAGTATTGGCTCACCTCGTGATCCTCAAGCACTTGTTTTAAAACGCGGCCGGCTTTTCCCATGCCCTCGATCGTCTCAAAGGTCTGGATTTCCGTAAATGATATCCCTGTAGCTGACGGAATCCTAAAGGTTGACAGTCACCATTACGCCCTATGACTGCTTTTAGCCGCTCATCTCAACCACATTGCTACACTGAAGTTAGGATCGATGTCGCACTGAAAGCAATTAATCAGGAGAAATTAAAAAGTCCATGATTGCTCAACAGGATTTATATTTCCTTAGCCCCGATGACTATTTACAACAGGAGGCAAAATCCACCCAAAAGCATGACTATATTGATGGAGAAATTGTAGCGATGGCGGGTGCGAGTAGTGCCCATTGCACGATCGTGGCAACCTTAACGGCGCTGCTTTTAAAATCCGTTCGTCAGCAAGGTTGTCAGCTATTTACCGGTGATATGAAAGTACGAGTTGATCGCCATAATTGCTTTTACTATCCTGATTTGCTCGTCACCTGCGACCCACGCGATCAAAACACAGACTATTACAAATGCTTTCCTAAATTAATTATTGAAGTGCTTTCCGATAGCACGGAGCTGCGCGATCGCGGTGAAAAATTCTTCAACTATTCTGCTTTAGAAAGCCTGAAAGAATATGTGCTAATTAGTCAAGATAAAATGCGAGTGGAGTGCTTTCGCCGCGATGACAATAATCGATGGGTTTTGGAGTGGTATGGCCCGGGCGATCGCGTCTTTTTCCAAAGCATTGATTGGCAAGGCATGATCAACAATTTGTACGAAGACGTATCATTGCCCGGTTGAATCACCTGTTTTGCAAGGCTCATTTTGAGCTGATCCCAACCTTGATCGAGATGGTCAAGAACCCAAAAAGAATCGGAAACCTGGGCAAACCGTAGCCCCGATCGCAGACGGGGCAGCGGCGGCCGGCGACGGTTTCCGGTAAAGTTTTTTGCACCTTTAGCGGTTGTGGGGGCAAAGACCAATGGCAACGATCGTTCAGAAATATGGCGGCACGTCGGTTGGCTCGATCGAGCGGATTCAGTCCGTGGCGGCTCGGGTGATCGACACGGTGAAAGCGGGAAATTCCGTGGTGGTGGTGGTTTCGGCCATGGGCAAAACCACCGATGGGCTGGTGGCCCTGGCGCGGGAAATTAGCGACCAACCCAGCCGCCGGGAAATGGATATGCTGCTTTCGACCGGGGAGCAGGTGTCGATCGCCCTGTTGAGCATGGCGCTACAGGCGGCGGGCCAACCGGCGATTTCCCTAACCGGCGCACAAATTGGGATCGTTACGGAAGCGTCCCACACGCGGGCGCGGATTTTGAGCATTGATCCCGATCGGCTGCGTCGCCACCTCGATGAGGGAAAAGTGGTGGTGGCGGCGGGCTTCCAGGGAATCTCGAATGCCGATGATTTGGAAATTACCACCCTGGGGCGCGGCGGCTCGGACACGTCGGCGGTGGCCCTGGCGGCGGCCTTGCGGGCCGATGCCTGCGAAATTTACACGGATGTGCCAGGGGTGCTGACCACCGATCCCCGCCTGGTGCCGGAAGCGCAAATCATGGCGGAAATTTCCTGCGATGAAATGCTGGAGCTGGCTAGCTTGGGGGCAAAGGTGCTGCATCCTCGGGCGGTGGAAATTGCCCGTAATTACGGTGTGCCGCTGATTGTGAAGTCGAGCTGGACGACTGATTCCGGAACGCGGGTGGTGTCGCAGCCAGTGGGCGATCGCCCCTTGGAAAACCTGGAAATTGCCCGGCCGGTGGATGCCATTCGCTACAACACGAACCAGGCGCAAATCGGTTTGCTGCGCGTACCCGATCGCCCCGGGATCGCCGCCAAGCTGTTCGGGGAGCTGGCCAAGCAAGCGGTGGATGTGGACTTGATTATTCAGTCGATCCACGAGGGCAACACCAACGACATCGCCTTCACGGTGACGGAGCAGGAAGCCGATCGCGCTGAAGCTATGGCCGGGGCGATCGCGCCGACCCTGCGGACAGAACCGACGCGCCCGATGGAAACGGAGGGAGCCGAAGCGGAATTGGTGGTCGATCGCCATGTGGCCGAGGTCAGCATCTACGGCGCGGGCATGATTGGCCGGCCCGGCGTGGCGGCCCAAATGTTCAAGACCCTGGCCGACGCGGGGATCAATATTGAAACCATTTCCACCTCGGAAGTGCAGGTGGGTTGCATCATCGCTCCCGGGGACGACGCAGCCGATCGGGATTTGGAGGCGCTCTGTCAGCGGGCGGTGGCGGCCCTGCGCCATACCTTTGAGCTAGATACGGATCAGTTCTTGCCGGAGGTGCTGCCGATCGACCAGCCCGCCAGCCCCGATGAGCCGCCCGTGCGCGGCGTGGCACTCGATCGCAACCAAAGCCAAATCGCCGTCCGCAACGTGCCTGATCGCCCCGGCATGGCCGCCAAAATCTTTGAGCTGCTGGCGGACAAGAGCATCAGCGTTGATACGATTGTCCAGTCCCAGCGGCGGATCGTCGTCAACGGCTCCCCCACCCGCCACATCGCCTTCACCACCGCCGCCACCGATGCGGAAGCCGCCCGCGCCGTGCTGCTGGCCGCCGGTCAGGAATTCGGCTGGGGCGAAGTGGTGGTGAATGCCCAGGTGGCGAAGGTCAGCGCCGTGGGAACGGGGATGATCAACCGGCCCGGCGTAGCGGCCCAAATGTTCAACGCCTTGGCGGCCAAGGGGATCAACCTGCTAATGATCACCACGTCGGCGATCAAGATCAGTTGCGTGGTCGAACAGGATCAAGGTGTGGAAGCCCTGAAGGCGGTTCACGAAGCCTTTGATCTTTCGGGTGAATACCAGGCCAGCAACGTCCATGGACTGACCCCGGCAAAATAGGCGAGCAAAATCGTCCAGTTGCGGAGCGTGCAGCGCCAAACGCCCTCACGCTCCCAGCGCCGAGCCGAGGTGAGCACCCGATCGGGCAAAATCCGAATCCGCCAGCCCCGCCGCCGAATCGATCGCATCAGGGCCACGTCTTCCATAATCGGAATTTCCGGGTAGCCGCCCAGCGCCCCAAAGGCCGATCGCCGAATAAAAATCGCCTGATCCCCATAGGGCAGCCGGGTGAGGCGCGATCGTGCCGAAGCCACCCGGGCGATCGTTTGCAAGATCCAGCGGGACGAGGCGATCGATAAGTCAAACGCACCACCCACCACATCTTCGGGTAGGGGCGCACCGCCGTGCGCCCCTACGTTGAGCGTTTGTTTTAGGGTTGTTGTGATTTGGGTAAACGCCGTTGTGGGTAATTGCGTGTCGGCGTGCAGAAATAGCAGAATTTCCCCTCGGGCGATCGCTGCGCCTGCGTTCATTTGCAGACCCCGACCCCGCGCCGCCGTGATGCCTCGCACCGGGCGATCGCTGGGCAAATACTGCAAGGTTGACCCCGACCGATCTCCATCCACCACAATCACTTCGTAGGGAATCTGTCCGGCAATTTCTACTAAGTGATCAAGCGTTTTTTGAATCCGTTCCCCTTCATTTAGCACCGGCATAATCACGGAAATTGCGATCGGCTGTCGAATTTTTGCCAACGTTGCTATTGCTCGTTTCAGAGCCGAATTCTGCTGATTTATTTGCCAGAATCGATCTAAATCGGTTGCGTGATCAATATCGTACCAATGGGGCAGAATTGCGACTGGTTGGTTAGCTGATTGGAACCGGGCGATCGTCTCCGAAAAAACTGTTTCGGTACTCCAAATCATGTTTTGAAAAATGGCGGGTAAATAGCGATCGCGCCTAAACCCCACCAAGCAATAACCCCCATCTTCCGTGGGGCAAATCGCCGCGCCCGTTGCGATCAAGGCTTCAGCCGCCTGGGTCAATATTTCATCAGGTAAATCGGGGCTATCGCTACCGACCAGCAAGACCCGATCGCTCCCCTGTCCAAAACAAGTTGTGAACGCCCGCGCCATCCGATCGCCCAAATCCCCATCGCCCTGGGCCGCCAGTTGCCGATCGTTACAGCCCAACCAATCCCGCACGGTCGATCGCCCCGAGTCAGGCGCATAAAACACGCGAATATCGGCTTGCTGGCAATCGGTAAATGCGATGAGGCGATCGAACCAATCTCGCCCCATCGATCGATAAAATTCCGTCGCAAAATCCGCCCCGATCGTTTTGGCCAGCCGCGATTTAACCTGACCTAATTCGGGCGCTTTGACAAATAGGGCGATCGTTAATTTTAAATAGCTCAATGCAAATAATCCCCATTCGGATGGTTAGTTACCCAACAATAAGGAAACTACACTACAAATGGGGCAATTTAGGATGTTGATTTTATCCTGGCTTAATCAAGCATTTAGCCAGTTAATTGCCGACCGATTAATTTTCTAAATTCAAGCTTCAAAATACTTTAACTTGAGTTTAATACACAGAACCACCACTCTGTTGCTTCATCGAGACTTAGGCACATCATAGCCAGATGGACAGGTTAACCCACCTGATGTGTCACGCTCAGGAAATTCAATTGATCCATTGGTAAATCTTTGAGATTTGCAAATTTTTGCATTAGCCTGGTAATCACGCATTATGAAAACACCTCCAGAAATCGTAGAATAGTTACCCTTGTAAAGTGGTGCTGCTGAGACATGAACAGTATTCTGATCTACCAACCTCATGTTAAACTCATATCCCGAAATTTTCATGTTTGAGTTCTCAAGTTGTTCTAGCATATTTCCTGATACATAAGCTGATGAAAATCCCCGATATTTATTGGTCAGTTCTAGAAAATTTTGTGGAAACCTGCCTTCTTCCACGTAAAAAGACTGAACGCTTCTGTTGATTACTCCAAAATACGTTTCTGCACCGCTAGTATTTAATTTCTCTTTTTGTTGTTCCATACCCACAGCTAGTAACCCAATATATGTTGCTCCACCTAAAACAATGACTCCGAGTCCCACTCCAGCAACAATGATGTTTGTTTTCTTGATTTGCTCTTCAGATTGCATGACTTGGAATGAAAGATAGTATTATTGGTGATAGTAATTTCATACCCAAAATAAAATCACATATCCACTATAACCAATCAGAATCTTTACTATGACAGATCAGTCTGCATCGATTCGGCATCCATCAGAAATTTTTGTGGAAGCGGCTGAAGCCTGGGATCTGAAGCTGCTTTATCGAGATTTGTCTTCCACCAAGGGCAAACCCTTGACACCTACTGAGAAAGTCCACTTGAGAGGGATTCTGTGTGGAAATAGCCCAGGGGAGATTGCAGATCAGTTACAAAAGCAAGCCAATGGCGTAGAAACAGACCTGGCTGCCACTGTGTATCGCTATGTCAAAGAGCTAGTGGGGCTGGGAAATACCAAACTGAGTAGCTGGCGTGAAGTTCCGCAACTGCTTGAATCGGCTGGATACAAGATCCCGCAGCCTGCTCAATTGCGCGATGTCGATCCCAATGCAAGCACAATCAACATCACCAATATCAATATTGAGCACAACAAATTAGTTTTTATGATTAAGCTTGAAATTCCTACCAAATCGCAGCAGGATGACTAGATTTAAGTTAATTGAGAAATTATCATGCAAACTTTAGAGCACAGGAATAATTGGGACGATGATTGCACTTCCCGGCGGATTTAGCGTCTCGGATTACTTGATACTTGAAGAACAAAGTGATTGCCGCTATGGATATCGTAATGAATTGGCTTTCGTTATAGCTAATGAGAGTGAAAATCATCATGCAATTTGCACTAGCTTACTGAGTGCGATTCATGGGCATTTGCGCCAAACCGATTGCCGATTCTATGGCAGCGATGTGAAAGTCAGCTATGCCGATCGCTTCTTCTACTATCCCGATGCGTTCGTGACTTGTGATCCACGTGATCGCACCGATCGCTATGTCAAACGCTATCCCAAACTAATTGCAGAAGTTCTATCGCCCTCCACAGAATTATTCGATCGCACCACAAAGTTTGAGGATTATCAAGCGATCGAAACCCTCGAAGAATATGTCTTAATCGACCAAGAAACAGTCGCCGTGGAATGTTGGCGGCGGGTGGCGGGCGATCGCTGGGAAGGCCAAATCTATCAAGCGGGCGATCGGGTGGAATTAATCAGTATTGGCTTAACCATTGCGATCGAGGATCTCTACGCTGGACTCGATGAAATGCCCTAACAATTACCACCCCAGACAAGGGGCTGAAGCCCCTTGCCTAACGGGATTCAACCATCAGAATTAGGTGGTGTATTCGGCGTTGATCTTCACGTAGTCGTAGCTGAGATCGCAGCCCCAAGCCTTCGCGGAGCCGGGCCCGTCGCCAATGCTGACCCCGATCGCCACGGTATCGGTTTTCAGGTACTCACCCTCAGCAGCGGACTTCAGGTAGTTGTGGGCTGCCATCCGATCGAACGCTAGCGGTTGCCCGTTTTCCATCAGCACAATGTCGCCGAGCTGAATCCGCAGGTTGTTTTGGTCGAACTTTACGCCAGCGCGACCGGCGGCCCCGGCAATCCGGCCCCAGTTGGGATCGCGGCCGAAGATGGCGGATTTGGTGAGGGCGGAACCGGCAATCGTCTTGGCGACGGCGCGGGCGGCGGCTTCGTCGGGCGCACCGCTGACGGCCACTTCAATCAAACAGGTGGCTCCTTCCCCGTCACGGGCGATCGCCTTGGCCAAGTGGGTACAAACCTCCGTCAGCATGGCTTCTAGCTTTTCGGCTTCCGGGCCCCATTGGGTGATTGCCGGGGTGCGCGATTGACCGTTGGCCAGGGCAAACAGGGAATCGTTGGTGCTGGTGTCGCCATCGACGGTGATTTGGTTGAAGCTGCGATCGCCCGCCCGCGACAGCATCTCTTGCCACAGGTGGGGCGACACGGCCGCATCGCAGGTGACAAAGGCCAACATTGTCGCCATGTTCGGGTGGATCATCCCCGACCCCTTCGACATGCCGCCAATCCGCACGGGGCGATCGCCGATCGTGGTTTCCAGGGCGATCGACTTAACGACCAAATCCGTCGTCAAAATCGACTTTTCGGCGCTGGCTCCCCCCTCATCGGACAGGGCCGCCACCACCTGCGGAATGCCCGATCTCATCGGTTCCATCTTGATCCGCTGACCGATCACGCCTGTGGAAGCCAACAGCACCGCGCCGGGATCAATATCCAGTTCCTTTGCCAACAGTTGGGCGCATTCTTCCGCGTCGGCCACACCCGCCGCTCCGGTAGCGGCGTTGGCTTGACCTGCATTCACCAAAATGGCCCGGGCACTGGGCTTGGCTTGCAGGCGATCGCGGCAGTAGTCCACGCAGGCGGCGCGCACTTGGCTGGTGGTAAAAATCCCGGCGGCGATCGCCTCCACTTCAGAATAAATCAGGGCCAAATCTGGCGCGCCCGAAGGTTTCAAGCCCGCCGTAATGCCCGCCGCCTTGTATCCCTTAGGAGCCGTTACGCCGCCAGAAATCACTTGCCAATCTGCCATGAGTCGATCGCCCTTTCACGATTGCTAAGTTGCCCAGAGTCCGGGCAATTGGGTGATTATAGCAAGGTCATTTCGGGCGATCGCGCTGTTTCTGTCACGGGATCACGATGCAAGTATTGATGAAGTTTGCCAGCGAGAGCTAATGGATAATGTAAATATTAATCAGTTCTTGACTAACTCTTGACCAACACTTGGGGCTAGCAAGATTGTGTGATCGCTCGCAAGATAAATTATTGCTCGATCGCAATTTATGGATCGCAATTTATGTAACTCCAATTCCAAAATTGCTTGATCGCAATGGCTTGCGATCTCGACAAATTGCTGTAATTCCTAACCGATTCATTTTGGATTAATCGGTAAACGAATTAAAAATTGAGTGCCTCGACCCAGTTCTGACTGCACCTCCAAAGTGCCGCTGTGCTTTTCAGACACAATCTGATGGGCGATCGCTAGTCCGAGTCCTGTACCCTTACCAACAGGCTTGGTTGTAAACAACGGCTCAAATAATCGTTGCTTGACTAACTCATTCATACCAATTCCATTGTCAGCAATGCAGACCACAATTTGCTGATCACTGGTGGTCTGAGTTGTAATTTGAATTTGCAGCTCAGAATTAAGGGTTTGGCCTTTCAGTGCGCTCTCCTCTAGGGCATCGATCGCATTGGCTAGCAAATTCATAAACACCTGATTGATTTGTCCTGGATAGCAAGGCAGTAGTGGCAATTCACCATAGGACTTGAGAATCGAAATTGCAGGACGATGATCACTACTTTTCAAGCGATGTTGCAGAATCATCAGGGTGCTGTCTAAACCTTCATGCAAGTTCGCTGGAATTTTAGTTTCGGTATCAGAACGAGAGAAAGTGCGAAGTGATGTGGAAATTCCACGGATTCGCTCAGCTCCCAGAGTCAAAGAATTGATGATCTTGAGGCTATCTTCAAAAATAAAATCGGGTTCTAAATCTTCCAAAATAGCGGCTAATTCTGGTGAAGGCTGCGGATGCTCTTTTTGATAGATCCGCAGAATTTCCGCCATGTTATTGATGTGCTCTCGCAGTGGATCTACATTACTGGCAATGAAATTAATGGGATTATTGATTTCATGTGCGATTCCCGCAATCATTTCTCCTAGACTTGATAACTTTTCCTGCTGAACAAGCTGCACTTGCATTTTTTGCAAGGCGGCTGTGCGATCATGAACTTGATGTTCCAAGGATTCTGTTAATTTCTTGAGTTTGAGGTGAACCTGTAACCGAGCTAAAACTTCTGTTTGATCAAATGGCTTGGGAATGTAGTCTACTGCTCCGAGGGCAAAGCCTTTAGCTTTATTGTCCGTGTCTGAAAAGGCAGTTGTAAAAATAATAGGAATAGACTGCGTGAGTGGATTGGCTTTGAGGCGGCGACAGGTTTCAAAACCATCAATACCTGGCATTTGGACATCTAACAAAATAAGATCTGGAAGATTGCGATCGACCTGGGCCAGAGCACTTTCACCATCAATTGCCACGCGAAAGCGCAACCCAGCACTATTCAGCGCTTCTGATAAAACTGCCAAATTAGTTGGATTGTCATCCACAACTAAAATAAATTCATTCGACACAGATGCTGACATAAGCCATCAGGAGTTGATTTGATCATCAAGTGAGTAGGAGAGACTATGCGAGCGTTTCCCAAAATCTGCTAGATCTTCTTGGAATATTTTGGAATATTGAAGATCATTAAACTGAGGGGAAAAATCTCAACTGAGAAAATTGCTATTGAGCTATATAGCGTTCAAGCAATGTTTGTAGTTGTTTGAGCTGAAAGCGAGCCGCCAATTGAGTGACCTGCTCAGAAAAAGGTGCCATAGTCGGATCAGACTCTGCCAGCTTAGCAACCATTGATAAGATTTCTTGAGTATCACCGTCCATGAGGAGATCGTGCAGCCGTTGCACAATTTCTGAAGCAGGAGAAATAACATCTCGAGCCTGAATGGGTTCAGTCGCTAAAGGAGTATCAAGAGCGGTGGCTTGCTCATAAACCCAAGTTAAATTAAGTTGCTCTTGCAAGATTTGAAGCAGCACTTCAGCTTGGACTGGTTTGGGCAAAAACAAGTTAGCGCCCGCATCGATCGCCTCTTGCTGATTGCTTTCAAAGACACTGGCTGATGAAGCGATCGCCACAACATTTCGCAAAGTTTCAGAAGCGCGAATGCGTCTGAGTAGTTGATAGCCATCCATGACATGCATCATCAAATCCGTAATGATTAAGTCGGGAGCATGGGTCAGCGCAGTTTCCCAACCATTTTGACCATTTTGGGCTTCCACAACCTTGAACCCAAGCGGTTCTAGGAGGCTAACAATCACAGAACGGTTTTCCCAACGGTCGTCTACCACAATAATGGTGCGTTGATTGCCTTCATAGCCCACAATAGTTCCTTGGTCAATCGTTCTAGAGGCGGTTGCCCATTCTTTGGCCTCCGGTAGTTGAACATCAAACCCAAAAGTACTGCCTTGGCCCAGCGTGCTCTCTACTTCAATTTGGCTCCCCATTAAAGACACAATTCTGTGGCTGATAGTGAGTCCTAAACCCGTGCCCTCTGACTGCTTTTTGCTATCGCCCACTTGCTCAAATGGCAAGAAAATCTTTTCCAATTGTTTTGGTGTCATCCCCACGCCCGTATCCTCGACTTGAAATCGCAGGCGATACAGGGACTGATTATCGAGTTTTTGGGCTTGAACGCGAAAGGTCACTTGTCCTTTATCAGTGAACTTGATTGCATTGCCGAGGAGGTTAATCAAAACTTGACGTAATCGCTTTTCATCGGCGCGAATCCCGATCGGTAAATCTGAATCGGCTCGATAAATAAAGGCAATGCCTTTTTGCTCAGCACGAATTCGACAAATTTCGCAAACGCCTTGCAAAAATGAGGGTAAATGAAACTCACTGACCGCCAAGTCAAGCTTACGAGCTTCAATTTTAGAAAGATCTAAAATGTCATTAATCAAGGTCAGCAAATGAGTTCCGCACTGATGAATAATTTGGATGCCATCCTGTTCTTTTTTGCCCCAAGTTTTGGAACGACTGAGAATTTGGGCGTATCCCAAAATACCGTTCAGAGGCGTGCGTAACTCATGGCTCATGTTAGATAGAAATTCGCTCTTGGACTGATTAGCAAAATCCGCTGCGGCCTTGGATTGTTTGAGCTGCGCTTGCTCCGTGGATTGAACATAGACCAACACACCAATCAGCGTACCCACTAGGAGCAAAACAACGATCGCAATGCCATCTAGTAGCTGAAGTTGAGACTCAATATTTTGGCGCGGAATCACCAGTGCCACAGACCACTGAGCTTCAGTGAGTGGTCGAAAACCCACATAGCTCTCAAGTCTGTCAATTTTGACTAATTGAATGTCCTGCTGCCGATTGACCATCTGTTGAGCAATGTGGGCCAATCCTGCGTCTTGGGCGATCACCAAGCTCGGCGCGGGCTTGTCTATGGTGGACATGAATGTTGAATTGGGATGCACGATCGCCTCGCCCTTGGAATTGAGGACAAAAGCATAGCTGTGATCGCCATATTTCAACTGATTAATGACTTGCCTGATGCGATCGATCGTGACCACCCCATGAATGGCCCCGGCGGGTTTTGCTTTTGAGTTTTGATCTCTAAAAATAGGAGCCGCAATGGCCACACCAGGAACATGCGTGATGCGAGCAATCATTGGATCATCGACATAAATTTGTCCAGCCATTGCTTTCTGAAACCACCGGCGATCGCGCACATCGGCCGGCTTGGTCTTGGCGACAGTGCTTTGGCGGATTCCTGCTGCTGTGGTGAAGCCAAGAAACGAAAAATCTCCAATTCGTTGATCTTCAGCTTTTAGATAGGGGTTGGCGATCGCCCAATCCATCGATCGCACCACTTCAACATTGGATAACATTTCCATGCGCGCTTTCAACAACGCCAACCAACTATCAATATCCTGGGACTTGTTGGTCACACGGGATAGTGCATCCTGCTTCAAATTTTCCAGCGTTGCTTGGCGCACGGTTTGATAGCTAATGTATGCCCCTACGCCCACGAGTAGCGCTGTGCCTCCCACAATCAACCGCATCAGCAGGTTGCGAGATAATTTCAAGCTAGGATGAGAATTAACGCTTGGCAGAGTAGCTGAAAATTTCCTGTCGGTTGATTGGGAGTGAAAAATCATAACAATCTGAAATCGGTGGCAGGTGATCAGGTCATGGGCTTGGGCTGTAAAATTTGCTTTAAATTATGAACAGATCAAGTTATGAACAAATCAAGTAACTTATTCATCTCATTTCAAAGCAAATTTTGAGATGAACCTAAGACAGTGGGAGCAGTCTTGAAAGGGATAGGAGTAACTTCTCAACCTGCCTGAGCTAAACTGATCAGCGACTCAGTGCAAAAGCTCTTTGCACAAATCCACTAGCAGCCCTCATTTAGCAGCTCTCGTTTCCCCTGTGTCATTAGGTTGATTGCTGATTGCCCGCTCTATCGGTGCTTTGTAAAAATTTCGTGAAAGAAATTGCTTGAGTGTAAAAAATCGCACAAGAAAATCCGAGATCTTTACCCTATCAAAGTAAATTTGCGATTGACTCTGTAAAAGTAGGCTGACTCAAGATAACACCGAATATTAGTTTTAGAGCTGATTTATAAATCAATTATTAAGCATCTAGAGCAGCCAATCTTCTCACCATCAAATGCATTAAGCAGCCATAGATCATCCCTTCACTCGTCTCCGAATACAACTCATAGTCCTTGCTCAA
>NZ_JAZAQF010000052.1:0-13514 GCF_043235035.1 Limnothrix redekei LRLZ20PSL1
CGGGTAGGATTGGCAATGACCGGGAGACGACTCATGAGCTGGGTGATGCTTCGGGTAGGTCTAGCCTAAAACCGGATTTAGAGCTGCCAAGTCGGCTTTAGCTTCTCTTTATAAATTAGCTCTTAGTCTTCACCCATTCAAAGAAATTCGTCCAAATGAGTTACCTTGAGCGAATTATCTGAACAGTATTTTCTGATAGAGATCAAGCGCTAACTGCCATCGGAGAAAGGGGCTTAAGCCCCTTGTCTTCGTCGATTGATAAAGCCCACAAGGTAGCAATTTAGGCTTTTCAGAGACCCCCTAAGCATGGTCGATCGCCTTGAGGGCGGTGTATTGGGTTTCAGCAATTTTGTTTGCTGCAAATAGGGTGTCGGCAATTTCGCCAAGGGTAAGCACCGCGTGCGATCGATAGCCTTTGGCGGCCAAGCGTTCCTTGGCTCCCGTGTTGTGGTCAATGAACACCACCAAATCAGTGACCCGCAGCCCCACCGATTCCAACTTGCCAATTCCCTCGATCGCGCTTTTACCGGAAATCAAAATGTCATCCACCACCACCGCCGTTTCGCCAGGGGTGAAATTTCCTTCCACCACCCGCTGAGTGCCGTGGGCCTTCACTTCCTTGCGCGGAAAAATCATGGGGCGGTTCAGGTGCAAGGCCAAGCCGGTGGCCGTGGGCAAGGAGCCGTAGGGAATGCCGGCCAGGCGATCAAATGTTAGGGGAGCCACCCGATCGGCATAGGCCAACAGGATTTTGTGAAAGACTTGGGGATTCGAGATGATTTGCCGCAAGTCCACGTAATAGGGAAAGGTGGCCCCGGAGGCCTGCACATAGTCACCAAACAAAATGCAACCCAAGTCGAAGAGCTGCACAATCAATTCCGCGTGGGGATGGGCGCTGGTGTTGGTGCTGGCGGGAGCGGGCAACCAAAGGGGGCAGGCTTCCGCGATCGGCCCGCAAACGGCCGTCTGAGCTTGGGTGAGTCGATCGCGCAGTTGCATAATCTGGCGACGGGGTTCCGGGTGGCTGAGGGCCGCCCGAGGCACCAGCACAATCAATCCATCACCATCGGCCGCCAGGCCCGCTTGCAGGGTTTGGCGCAGATTGGCATCCAGCCGATCGCCCGTGGCCGCGTCCAGGTCTTGGCTGTAGTCCACCGTTGCCAGCCCCGCCCCTGACCAAGCCCCTCGCAACAGAATGGGCGCTTCTGGAGCCACCGCCCGCAGCCGCCGCAAGATTTCCGGATCCGCCGCTTCCAGTTCCAAGCCCATTTGACTGGGAATGCCCCAGGTTTGCACCTCGCGGGCCAAGCTGAGGTAGCGGGGTTCGGCCTCGGGGGCCGGGTCTTGCAAAACGCGGGCGGAGGGATTTTCGGTGTAACACAGGGCAAACAGGGCGCGATCGGCTTGGAGCAAAAAGGGCGCGGCGTGGTCTTGGCCCGAAAAGGGCACGATCGTCACGGCATCCACCTGCCAGCGATCGAACGCTGTGCGGGCAAACAGGCCGCTGTTGATCCAGTCCGCATGTTTGGCATCCAAAATGACGGGCAACTCTGCCGGAATCGTGTGCCGCAACAGGTCTTCTAATAGGGCCAAGCCCGCTGCCCCAAATAGCAAATAGGGATCGATCGCCACCTTATAGGCACAAACCAAATCCGCCGTTTGGGCCACCATCGTTCGCAGCCAGTCCCCCAGGGCCGTCAGGGGGCGATCGACTCCGGCCGCAATGTCGGCCACAGCCGCTTCCAAAAAGTCAGAACTCGGATCCAAACTGAGGCACAGCAAACTCCCGCGCGATTGGGCCGCCCGGTGTAATTTATCGATAAATGTCATAGGAATCGCAGGGAAATCTCAACAGAAATTTCAGAGAATGTCTGAAAAGGAGCTTAGATTATTGGCAAAACACCTGAACCCGGATCACCGGCTGAGAAGCTTTGAATTGTAGAGAGTTAGACCCCTTTGCTCCGTCAATTGCCATACGGACAGAATGCCCCGGAGTAGCCCAGGGTTCCCTGGTTAATGGAGTAGGATAGGGGCACTTTTTCCGCTGAACGCCGTTGTGGATGGGCCGGGGATTTAACCTTGGGGTTGAATTCAGGAATTCCAGTCAACGGTGCTGGCTTTGGGCGTTGCGCGCGCCGCTAAATCTTCACCCTGCGGGGCACGTTGTCGATGGAGTATTGCGAGTTTTTGCTGCAAAAGGAGGGCGATCGGGCTTGGTTGCCACTGGAGTCGCCCAGCGTCGAAGTTTTGGAAGGACGCTATCGCCTGATTGCCCGATCGAGCTATCCCGATGCGGCAGTGGAAATTCGTGTGGGCTACCAGCCGGACGGGGCGATCGGGGGCACTAGCCAACGCACCCAGTCCCGATCGGCCCAAACCAATGTCAATGGGCTGGTGGTGGTGATTCCGTTCACGGTGTTGCGGCCGGGGCTTTGGGAATTTAGCTGTCGGCAATCGGTGGGTGAGGAGGCCGATCCGACAACCACGGGGCCCACCTGGCGCTATGCGGTGACGCTGCAAGTGTTGGCCGTGGAGGCGGAAGATTGGGTGGATGTGGAACCGCAACCGGCGGCGGATGCGCTGGCCCAGGCATCCAACGGGTCAGAAGTGGTGAGCCGATCGCCCGATGAATTCTCCCCGTCCCATGGCACGAATGGTGCTGAGGGGGCCGTTGAAAAGGTCATGCCGGAGCTAGTGGCGGAAGCGAACGCAGCGAACGAGCTGGCCGATTCGATCGCCCCGAAAATTCCCCAGGCCACGGAGCCGGAGTCTATTGCTTCAGAAATCGTTTCAGGAATCGCTTCAGAAGTTGCTCCAGAAATTGCCCCAGAGAGCACCCCAAAAAACACTCCAGAAATTACCCCAGTAATTGCCCCAGAGCCAGCCTCGGCCAAGCCCCCATCGATTCCTCTGCCGGCCTTACCGCCCACGGAACCCTTCACGCCCCCGATCGAGCGGTTGATTCAGGTGGAAGACGATCGCCTATTGCGCATTGCCGATCGCCTATTGCAGCAAATGGTGGAACCGGCGGAACCGGATCCCATGGAAACGATCGACCCGCTGGTGGCCGCCAGCCAGCTTCCTCCCTTGCACTTACGGCTCGATCGCACCACCTACATCACCGCTTGGGGCGATCAATTGGTGTTGCAAGGCAGCTTGGATTGGGCCGAACCAGCCAAGGCCCCCATGCTGGCTCAACTGCCGCCCACCTTGGAATGGCGGGTGACCCTGCGCGATCCCAACAGTCAGCGGGTGTTGGTGCGGTTGCGCCAGCCGATCGCCGGGTCACGCTGGAGCCGGCCGAGCGATCGCCCCTTGCCGGGTCAGTTCACCTGCGCCGTGGAATTGCCCCTGGAAGCCAGCACCTTTTTGATGTTGGGCGAGCTGGCTTTGTATCCCCACAGTTTGCCCAGCGCCGAACCCCTTACCAGCCAGGCCTTCGCGGTGGCCGCCGATGCCGATGCCCTGTTGCGGGCGATCGAGCCGGATTTTCGCCCAGAGGATTGCACAGAGGACGATCGGGCCTCGGCCGCGTTGCCGCACGAATCCCTGCCGTTTCGACCCAATTCCCAAGCCCCCGCCAAAAAGAGCTTGGATCTGAAGCTGCTGAACTTTGTGCAACCGGCGAAAGCGCCCATGTTGCCGTCCATGTCGCCGTCCATGTCGCCGTCCATGGACTCCGCGCCGTCGATGCCCGAGGCTGCGCCCGAACCGATCGCAGGTGTTGAGTTGCCAGAAGCTGCCATTTTGCAAGGGTTGCCCCCCGCTGCGCCAATTCCCACCGCCAACGGCCCGGCCCCTTGGGCGATCGACCCCTTACCCAGTGAGCCTTCGCCCTTTGATGCGCTGCCCAAGGGTCACCGGTTCTGGTCAAGGCTCACGGCCTTGGCCGATGACCAAGATCTACGGGCCTGGATGCGGGCCCGAGGAGAGGGAGTTGCGCCCGCCCCGGAGCCACCGGATCCCGATGCGGACTGGACGGCCGGCGAAGTGCTGGTGGATGACCTGTTGCCGCTGCAAAACAGATCCAATGGCTGGTCTGCCCAAGCCAGCCCGCCGCCACCGCCCGCCGATGCCACCTTGCCACCCACGATGCCGATTCCACAGCCCACGATCGAGCTGTTGACCCATCCCCTGGTGGCGGAAACCACGGCCACCTTGCGGTTGCGAGTGACGGAGGTGCCCTCACGACTCTGCATCAAGGTTTGGACGAGCGATCGACAGACACGCCAAATCTTGGAACCACCGCGCTGGCTGTTGGAGTTGCCCCCAAATGGCCTGGGAGAATTGGAAACCCGTGTCACCTTGACCGTGCCGGCCCTGGTGGCGGAATTGAGCATTGAGGCGGTGGTGATGGAGTTGGCGACCCACCGCGAAAGCCGCAAGACGGTGATTGTTGCGCCCGTGTTGCCCCCCGAGTCCCACCCCGATCGCCCCACATTGGATCCATTGGCGATCAACAACCTGTTTGAGGCCCTGTCGCCCTCCCGTTGGGATTAGGGCGGAATTGAGCCTCCGGTAAAGGATCCAAAACCCAATCACAGGGCATGTTGGGGGCGATCGGCTCCCCGCATTGGTTCAAGCGTTGGTTTAAGCGTTGATTCGCTTGTTTGTTAAAAATCTTTAGCAACCCCACGCCACACCGGAGGCCAGCTCGTACAGTTAATGGGAAATCCTCTGAATTCGATTAAGAATAAGGATCTTTTCCCATGGCAGCCTCTTTTCTTCCTTCGATTTTCGTGCCGATTGTTGGCTGGGTATTTCCTGCTGTAACAATGGCCCTGCTGTTCCTGTATATCGAAAGCGACGCTTAACAAAAAATCGCAAGCGAAGCTGTGCGTAGCCTGCCAAATTCCCCGATCACGGCCCTGAATCACAGCGAGGGCAATGACTGGGGAGATTGCAGTTTGCCTTCTCCTTGAATCGAGTTGATTAAATCCAGACCGCTGGCTGTCTAAGATAGTTAGCGGTTTTTTGCGGGCGAACAGCGCCTGAAGATCATGAGCGATCGGGTGGCGACGGCACGGTTAATTGAAGTTTTTTCAGCAATCCAGGGTGAAGGGCCGATCGTGGGCACGCGGCAACTGTTCATCCGGTTTGCCCAATGCGATCTGCGCTGTGACTATTGCGATAGCGATCGCACCTGGGTGGCTCCCGATCATTGCGACATTGAGCAAACCCCTGGCCTGCGAGATTTTGTGACTGTTGCCAACCCCGTCAGCCAGTCGCAGCTCCTGGACTGGGTGCAACAGCTCGATCGCCCCCATCTACACGACAGCATCAGCATCACGGGGGGCGAACCCCTGTTGCACAGTCGTTTTTTGCAAGATTTCTTACCAGCCTTGAAGACCGTTTCCAGCCTGCCGGTTTATTTGGAAACCGGGGGCCATCGGCCACAGCAGTTGGAATCCCTGTTGCCTTGGCTGGATTGGATTGGCATGGATTTGAAGTTGCCCAGTGTCAGCAGCGAAACCCACTGGGAGGCCCATGGGGAGTTTTTGCGGTTGGCGGTGGCAGCGCAAAAGTGGGTGTTTGTGAAAGCGATTGTTTCCGAAGCAACCACGCTGGCGGATCTGACTCGATCGGCTGAGTTGGTGGCGGCGATCGATCCCCATTTGGTTTACGTGATGCAACCCGTTTCGCCCTTGCCCGCACCGATTAAGCCCGATCGCCAACCCCCGCAAGCGCCCCAGCCCGAACAAGTGTTGGCTTGGCAACAACACCTGAAACAGTGGTTACCGCAGGTGATTGTGATTCCACAAACCCACAAGGCGATCGGGCAACTTTGACCGGCCCTAATCGGGAATTTTGAGGGACAACTCGTAGACCGATCGCTTGGGCAAGTTCAGTTGGCCGGCAATCTCGCGGCTGGCGGCCGATCGACTCATCCCTTGGGTCATTCGATCGGCCAGAGCGGCGATAATCTCCGCTTCCGTGGGTTGGTGGGCCACCGGGAGCACTCCGCCCACAATGAGCACAAATTCCCCCTTGATGGGACAGGCGGGATTCTCGAGAGTCCAGGTGGCGATCGCCTCCGAGAGGGAACCGCGCCAAAACTGTTCGTAGCGCTTGGTCAGTTCCCGGGCAATCGCGATCGGTCGTTGGTCGCCGCCGTGGTTGGCCAGGTCTTGCAGGGTTTCCCGCAGGCGGTGGGGCGCTTCGTAAAGAATCACGGTGCGGGCCTCTTGGGCCAGTTGAGCCAGTCGATCGCGCCGTTCTTTGCCCTTGGTGGGTAAAAATCCTTCAAAACAAAAGCGATCGGTCGGTAAGCCGGAGCCAATTAGCCCCGCGATCGCCGCGCAGGCTCCCGGCACTGGCACAACGGACAACCCCGCCGCCCCGCAAGCCGCCACCAATGGCACGCCCGGATCGGAAATGCCCGGCGTACCTGCATCGCTGACTAGGGCAATCGCCTGGCCCGCCCGCAGTCGATCGAGAATTTCGGGAATCCGTTTGGTCTGGTTGTGTTCGTGATAGCTCAGTTGGGGCTTGCTGATTTGGAAGTGGGCTAGCAGCTTGCCCGTGTGCCGGGTGTCTTCCGCCGCGATCGCGTCCACTGCTTGCAAAATTCGCAAAGCTCGGTAGCTGATATCTTCCAAATTCCCGATCGGGGTGGCCACCAAATACAGGGTTCCCGGCTGCACTGTTGTGACTTCGCCCACGGTGGTCGGCGCTGGGGAAGGCGTTGCCGTCATCTGCCGAACCTCCCCCTAGATTAAAAAGCGATCGAGCGCCGCTTTCAGTTCCGCCAATTCCGCGTCAATGTTGCCCTCGCGTGCTGCTCGCACAATGCACTCATTCAGGTGCTCATCCAAAATGGCCCGCGCCACCCGATCGATCGCACCGCGCACCGCCGCCAACTGAATCAACACATCGGGGCAATCTCGCCCATCCTGCACCATGGCCTTGATGCCGCGCACATGGCCTTCAATCCGCGACAGACGATTCACAATTTTGCGAATCGCTTCCGGGTTGTGGGTGTGGCTGTGGGACGGGCCATGGCTATGGCCGTGAGCATGGCTGGGAGCGGGATTGGAGTCGAGATGCTGGGCAGAGCTGGGGGCGGGCTGATGGGACTGGTCGGAATCAGCGGAAGGGTGAGGGTGATTATCAGGTTGTGCAGGGTCGTGATCAGGACGATTCAAGGGATGGAACGCAACCAGATTCAAAGGGGCAGTTTGGATTCTAACGCGATGGCTCCGGGTTTCCGAGCGATCGCACCGCTTCGAGGGCCCCGTGAGCAATTTGGGGCAGAATACTGCGATCGCGATCGCCCAAAGGCGCATCGATCGCCACCACCAGCCCAAAGGGCCGCCCATCCACCGGCTCCACATAGGCACAATCCCACCGCACCCGGCTCATCCACCCCGCCTTAGACCACAGGCGCGTGGTGGGGGGCAACCCTTCCCCCAAAAAACCGGTGACTTGGTTGTAATCCGGGTCCAAGCTGGCCACGGTGGCCGGATCGAGCGATCGCGCCAGGAGGTTCATCAGCGTTTGCGATCGCGCCGCCGACACCGCCACCCCACCCGCGATCGCATGGAGCAGCCGCGCCACCGCATCCGTCGTCAAATAATTGCGATTGCTGTAGTCTGCCGCCAAAAAGACTCGCTCGCGACCATAGGGCCCATCACCCCAAGTTTTTTGGCAAACATTAATAGTTTGGAACTCTTCCCAACCAAACGATTGCAAATAGCGATTCACGATTTGTCGTTGCTGTTGCCAGGTTTCAAAGGGGCCCGCTGGCAACTCCGGGCCGCTGGTGGTTCCCGACAACACATCCACCAAATAGCTCGTGGCATCGTTGCTGGAATTGACGATCGCATCATGCAGGGCCCGATCGACCTCTTCCGTGGGCGAAATCATGCCCTTTTCCAACCATTCCTGCACGGCCACCGCGTAAAACAGCTTGACCACGCTGGCCGGATAAATGCGCTCCACGCCGCGATAGCTGAACCCACGTACCGGATGGGCCCAAAAATCCGCCGGAGCCAAGGCCCCACCCGTGTTCACCATGTAGGGCGGATCGTAAACCCACCAGGTCAGGGCCAATTGGTTGCGGGCTAACAGCGGATATTGGATCCATAGCCGATCGAGCAGTTGTTTTCCCAACCGCTCCAGTTCCCCATCCTGTTGGTAAAAAATCATGCCTACGGTGTTTGGCGTGAACCCAACGATTCTCGCCTATGCTTGGGGCGATCGTCCTTGTTTGCACCGGAGACCTTCCATGACCTCGATCGCCCTCGATCGCGTGCTGGCTGACTTGGGCCAACCGATTCCCGATCGCCCGGAGTATCGCTGCACCGAACCCCTAGACCTATTCACCCGGCCCGACGGGGAAGAACTGAGCACCCAGGTGGCTCCCGGGCGACAACTGTGGTTTCGGCAACTGTCGGCGGATTTGGCAGCAGGTTTGGACACTGGTACAGAAGCCAATTCGGGAGCCAATCTAGAAGCCAATTCAGGAGCCAACGGGGATTTCAATCAAGGGGCGATCGAGGTGGTGCTTTGCGAGGATGACTATGCCGCTTGGTTGCCCCTGGCCGCTTTGGCTCACCTGGCCCCGGCCATTGGCCCCTATCGGGCCCCGATCGTGTCGAGATCGGCCATTGTCGATCGAATTCCCCAGGCGATCGCCTTTGCCCAAGCGGCCATGGCCGTTCCCCATTGCTATCTTTGGGGCGGCACGATCGCCCCTGATTATGACTGCTCTGGCCTCATTCAAGCGGCCTTTATGAGTGTGGGCGTTTGGTTGCCGCGTAATTCATATCAACAACAGGAATTCACCGAGCCGGTTGAACTAGAGAACCTGCAACCCGGCGACTTGCTCTTTTTTGGAATGCCCACCAAAACCAACCATGTGGCGCTGTATTTAGGCAAAACCATCGGACAACATTGCTATCTTCACAGTTCCGGCTATGAACAGGGGCGGGGAAGAATTGCCGTTGATTTTTTGTCTGATCAAGGCGATCGGGTGGCGCAAGCTTATTTTTCCCAATACAAAGGAGCCGGTCGCATCCACAGCAGCTATCAACCCAGCCTCAAGGGCTAATTCACGGTTCATTCACCGATCTGCTGTGGCGCTTTGATCGCCCTCAAGCGAACAATTGACTTCAAACTAATGATGAAACTGGCCGTAAAAGTCAAACCCAACAGCAAACAACAGAAAATTGTTGAAGAAGCCGATGGGGGGCTAACCATTTTCTTAAAATCTCCCCCGATCGATGGCAAGGCTAATCGCGAGTTAATTCAACTCCTCGCGACCCATTTAGGCGTTAGCAAATCAGCAATCACGATCAAAGTTGGCCAAGCGGGCCGCCAGAAAATCATTGAAGTTGCAGACTAGCGAGCAAAGTCCAAGGCGGGTCAGGCGAGCAAATGAGGGATCCCTTGAAAGCAATCCCATAAAATTGAATCAGCATCGATCGCCCCGACGACAAGCGCTAGGGCCCTCAGGATTGGGATAGGATAAGCGCGATCGCCCCTCTTGCTCCACATCGATCCATGACCGATTCATGGTCGATCCCCGACATTGGCATCCGATCGAACCTTGAGGTCGAACCTTGAGATCGAGCATTGGTTTAGATCACTTAGACCGTCAGACCGCCCCTCCAATTCCCCATGTCGCTCCAGCTTTACAACACCCTCACCCGTCGCAAAGAACCCTTCGAGCCGATCGAGCCGGGTCGGGTGCGGATGTATTGCTGTGGCGTAACGGTCTATGACCACTGCCATTTGGGCCATGCCCGGTCATACATCGTTTGGGACACCCTGCGGCGTTTTTTGCAATGGCGGGGCTATGACGTGCGCTATGTGCAAAACTTCACCGACATTGACGACAAAATTCTTAATCGCGCCAAAAACGAAGGGGTTTCCATGGAGGCGATCGCCGATCGCTACACCGAAACCTACTTTGAAGACATGGCCCGGCTCAACATTCGGGAAGCCGATGCCTATCCCCGCGCTACCCACACCCTGAACGGCATTCAGCGCTTGATTGCCGAATTGGAAGCCAAGGGCGTGGCCTATGCGGCCGGGGGCGATGTGTATTTTGCAGTGCGTAAATTTGCGGACTACGGCAAGCTCTCCGGCCGCAAATTAGACGACCTGCAAGCCGGAGCCAGCGGCCGCACGGATGACGAAACCACCAAAAAGCAAGATCCCTTCGACTTTGCCCTTTGGAAAGGAGCCAAACCCAACGAACCGGCCTGGGAGTCCCCTTGGGGGCCCGGCCGGCCAGGCTGGCACATTGAGTGCTCCGCCATGGTGCGCCAAGAGTTGGGCGAAAGCATTGATATCCACGTGGGGGGCGGTGACTTAATTTTTCCGCACCACGAAAACGAAATTGCCCAATCGGAAGCGGCCACGGGCCGTTCCCTAGCCCGGTTCTGGTTGCACAACGGCATGGTGAACGTGGGCGGCGAGAAGATGTCGAAATCCTTGGGCAATTTCACAACCATCCGCGCCCTGTTGGATGCACCGGAGGGGCCTCACCCGATGGCCCTGCGGTTGTTTGTGCTGCAAGGTCACTACCGCAAGCCCATGGACTTTACGGGGGAGGCGATCGAGGCGGCCAAAAATGCTTGGAACACGCTCAAAGAGGGGCTGTTGTTCGAGGGGCTAGGGGATTTCAACGGTGCGTCCACCTATGACCCCACGGCGCTCGATCGATTCCGGGCGGCCATGGATGACGACCTGAACACACCGGAAGCCTTGGCCGTGCTGTTTGAGCTGGCGAAGGAGTTGCGCCGAGAAAAGAATCTGCGCGTCCATGAGGGGCAATTTTCCCAAGATGCCGCCGCGATCGCCCAGCAGTGGCGAACCTTGGTGCATTTAGCGGATGTGTTGGGCCTAGTGGCCACAGCGGAAACCCCAACAGAAACCCCGGCCGGCCCCAGTGATGCGGAAATTGAAGCCTTAATTGCCCAACGGACGGCCGCCCGCAAGGCCAAAAACTTTGCCGAGTCCGATCGCATCCGCGACGAGCTGAAAGCCCAGGGCATTGTGTTGATCGATCGCCCCGGTGAAACCGCCTGGCATCGAGAATAGGAGGACGACCATGGCCGATCGCGATTTGTTTCAGCGGGCCAATGCGCAGGGCATGAAGCGATTTTGTGAAGGTTGGCATCGGGCCCAAAACCAACGCTACTTGCTGCGATCGCAACTGGGGTTTAGCCAAGCCAGCACCCCCCATCAACCGGCCGTCTGTCGGGGCTGCGAAAACTATCACGGCATCGCCTACGGTTACAGCCGCGATCGACGGGCAAGGCTGATTTGCGGCATTCACCCCTTTGGTTGGTCAGGAACCGATCCTTGTCCCGATTGGCGCGGGGCGATCGAGCCGGAATTCTCCACTGCGACCTCCGACGACATCAACCGGTAATTGGCCATGATCAATCTCCGAAACCTGGGAACCCAAAGCATCGGTAAAAACATCGGCAAACGATTGCTCCTGGTGTTGGGGCTGGCCCTGTTGTGGGTTTTGTTGGGAGCCTTGCCCGCCCAAGCGATGGGCAACTACAGCAAAACCAACCAGGAAGGGCAGAATTTTGCCGGTGAAAACTTGGTGGGCGCAGCTTTTTTGGCCACCGATTTGCGCGATGCCAATCTGGCGGGAGCCAACTTGAGCAATGCCACCCTCACCCAAGCCACCCTGCTGCGAGCTAACCTGCAAGGTGCGGATTTAACGGGCGCTTTGATCGATCGCGCAGTGTTGGAACGGGCAGATTTAACCCAAGCGATCGCCCGTGAGGCAATTTTTACGCGCTCAATTTTGGCCGACACCGCGATCGAGGGAGCCGACTTCACCGATGCATTGATCGATCGGTACGACGTGGCCCAACTTTGCAAAGTCGCCAGCGGCATCAATCAAAAAACCGGTGTCAGCACCCGCGAAAGTTTAGGTTGTGATTAGTGCTCATTGCGCTTGAAATCTCTGAACAGCAGATCAGCATGAACCTTATTGCTGTTGAGTTTCGTACCTCAACCCAACCTACAAAATGACCGCTGATCAGCTCATCTGGGGCAAAGAATTTTAAGGATAAGGGCTTATGCATTGATCCGCGCAAGAGGTCTAATTAACGAGCTTTCCAAGTGCCGCCATAGCGATAGTGCGGATTGGTGGTGCTTTGCTGTTTTTGGCAACGGGGACAGGCCAAAACCCATTGATCGGTGCGATCGACCTGGATTCGATAGCGCACCAATGACAGAACCTGGCAGAGTTCACAGGGTCGTGGTTGAGGATTGGCTGTGCGACGACGCGGCATGACAATTAATAGAAATTAACAGTAATCGGAAGCAATCAACGGCGATTCAAGACAATTTCAATCAACTCAAATCATTTCAATCAACGGCGATTCAAGGCAATTTCAATCAACTCAAATCATTTCAATCAACGGCGATTCAAGGCAATTTCAATCAACTCAAATCACTTCAATCAACGGCGATTCAAGGCAATTTCAATCAACTCAAATCATTTCAATCAACTTAAATCGAAGGGAACCCCGCCATTGGTTTCCCAATGGTGACGATAGAGCAATTCAAGCTGGCCGCAATGCTGGGCGATCGCCGCCACCTGCCGCCGATACAAACTCCGAAACACATTCGCCACCAGCAGCGCCCCAATCGCTACCACCAGGCCCGTGGCCGTGGACACCAACGCCTCGCTCAGACCCGAACCGATGCCCGCGCCATTGGGGCCGCCCGTGGAGCCGATGCTGTCCCAACGGAGAGCCGCAAAGGATCCCATTAAGCCCAACACCGTGCCCAACAGGCCCAAGAGGGGCGCAATGCCAACGATCGTGTCGAAAGCCGTACCAAACCGCTTGAGTTGAGGCAGTTGGGCTTGGGCGGCGCTGTCAAGGGCTAACCGAAACTCCTCGGGGGTGGGGCGATCGAGCGTGAGCGCCGCCAGGAAAATTTGCACGATCGGCCAATCCTCTGGAGCCGATCGCAACAAACGCAGGGTGCGATCGGTATCGGGTTCCCGCCCATACAACACGAGCGCCTCCCGAATTAGGAGCGGTTGTTCCTGGGCCAAGCGCCACCAAAACCGGCCCCGCTCCACCGCCAGGGCGATCGTGGCGATCGCACAACCCGCCAAAGGAACCATCACCGCCCCACCGGCCACAAACCATTGCCATACCGACGACATCGAGCACCTACTCCCCTTGCAACACAGCGGGTTGATCTAGCGGCCAATCATGGCCCGTGGGCCAGCCGAAATTTAGCCAAACCCAAACCCAATCAAAAACAAGCCTGGCCCTATGATGCCCGATTGGCGATGGCTGGAAGTTGCTGTGCTCCGTCCCGATCGGGGCGATCGGCCCCAGGCAATTGACTGTAGTGGGGATTGATCCCTACCATTGAGTTACATTAATGGACTGTAAAGAATCCCCAACCTTTTATCATCGCCGGTGCGATCGCAGCAACTCGATCGGCGGGCCTGCATCGCCGGTGCGATCGAGTCGCTGCGATCGGTGGGCCTGCTTTAGAGCAAATTGATCGCCGCGATC
>NZ_JAZAQF010000058.1:0-567 GCF_043235035.1 Limnothrix redekei LRLZ20PSL1
TACAGCCTTTGCCTATAACGAATGGCACGATATAATTATCAGTGTAGTGAAGTTATCGTCAGGAAAACTCATGAGTCTTTATTCGCTGGACTTGCGCCGAAAAATCGTAGAAGCTTACGAGAAGGGAGACACTTCGATTCGGAAAGTAGCAAAACAATTTTCGATTAGCCCAGAGACAGTCAGACGGCTTCTAAACCTATATCGCTCCACTGGAAGCTTATCACCTAAAAAGTGTGGTACGAAGCGGGTGAGCATCTTATCTCAGCATGAAGAAGCTATCTTGGAAATTGTAGAAACTAATCCTGATTTTACATTGCGAGAGTACTGCGAAGAAGTCCAAGAAAAATTGGGTGTCAGTTCTAACACAAGCATGATGCATCGATTTTTAAAGCAACATGACATCAGCCTCAAAAAAAACTTACAGGAGCGAGAAAATAATCACGGCAGAAGTGCAAGCAGAGCGTGTAGACTACTGGCAGCGAATTTTGAAGGTGGAAGCTGAAAGGCTTGTCTTCATTGACGAAAGCGGTTTTTGGGTTGGGATGAATCGCCCGGTTGCGAGAGCTA
>NZ_JAZAQF010000060.1:0-13345 GCF_043235035.1 Limnothrix redekei LRLZ20PSL1
AATTGCCCTATGGGTGCTGCTGAGTGGCCGGAAGTTTCTGCAACCAACGGAATCGCCACAGGTGCGATCGAACCGGAGCAATTACTCGATTTAGCCCAGCGGGCCGGTGCCGAAGCCGCTGAAGTTTATCAATCTCAGTCCCTATCGCGGCCGGTTTCCTTTGAAGCAAACCGCCTAAAGCAAATTGAAAGCGCCCAGGCCGCGGGCACGGCCCTGCGGCTTTGGAAAAATGGTCGGCCCGGCCTGGCGGTGGCCTATGGGCCCGTGGATGCCCAGGCCTTGGTGGAACGGGCGATCGCCCTCAGTGCGCTGAACGACCCGGAAGAAATTGAACTGGCTGACAGCGCCGCCGCCGACCACTACCCAGACTTAGGCCAGGCGATCGCCGTGGAACAGTTAATTGAGTGGGGCAAAAGCGCGATCGCCCATATTCGCGATCGCCATCCCGATGTGCTCTGTTCTGCGGAGTGGGAAGCGGATGTGGAAACCACTCGATTGGTGAACTCCCGCGGCCTCGACTGTGGCTACAGCGACACCACCTTGGGCTGTTACCTGTCCGCCGAGTGGGTGCGTGGCGATGACTTTTTATATGTGGCCGATGGGCAAACCCAGCGCGATCGACTCGACCCGATCGCGATCGCCCAACAGGTTGTGCAGCGGCTTGATTGGTCTCGGCAAAACGCCGCCACCCTCACCGGCCGGTTGCCCGTCCTGTTCACGGCCAAAGCCGCCGACATGCTTTGGGGAACGATCCAAGCCGCCCTCAATGGCAAGCAAGCCCTCGAAGGAGCCTCGCCTTGGGGTGGGCAAACGGGCAAGTTGGAAGGCAGCCGCCTGGGCGATCGGGTCTTGGATGGGGGAGTAACCCTGTCTCAGCAGCCCGACGAGGGGCCCTACAGTTGCCCCTTTGATGACGAAGGCACGGCCACCCGGGCCATTGATTTTGTGAAAGACGGGGTGCTGCAAAGTTTTTACGCCGATCGCAAAACCGGCCGCCGCCTAGGCATTGGCACCACCGGCAACGGTTTCCGGCCCGGCTTGGGCAGCTATCCAGCTCCCGGCCTGTTCAACATGGTGATTACCCCCGGCCAAGACAGTTTGGATCAACTGATTGCCAATTTGCCCTCGGGCCTGATCATTGACCAAATGTTGGGCGGCGGTGCAGGCATTTCCGGCGACTTTTCCGTAAATATTGACCTGGGCTTTTGGGTGGAGCAGGGGCAAATTGTCGGCCGAGTCAAGGACACCATGGTGGCGGGCAATGTCTATGCAGCCTTGAAGCAGGTGGTGGCGCTGGGGGGAGATGCAGAGTGGAACGGCTCTTGCTATACACCCTCGATCGTGGTGGATGGCCTGTCGATTACGGGGCGATCGGGCGATTAGGCCATCCAGGCAGCATTCCGGCCCAGCGATCGATCGGCTAGGTAGCCGGGTAGATTTGGCCGCGCATTTCGCCATAGAACGAATGCTCGGCTGTGTGGACGTTGAAATACAGCGCTCCCTTACGGGCCAAATAGTCGATGCCCGCCACCGTCACCACCTGGCCGGGTAAACCCAGTTCGATCGGACAACCCTCGGGCAGGGTAATCGGCAAGTTACTGGGTAGGGTCGGTGAGCTGGTGGCACTCGGCGCGGTGATGGTTGGCAATGTTGCGAGGGCGGTCGTGGGCCAGGCAGGCGCAGCGGGCGCGGCAGGCGCGGCTGGTTCGTGGCTACCATGATCAACGCCGTTGTGCAGCAAGCGATTCCCGCTGGGCGGAGCGGCCGGAGCTGGGGGGGCGGTCGGAGCTGGGGGGGCTGGGGGCGCGCTGGTGGGCAAACTGGGCGCACTGGGCAGGGTGGGGGCGCTGGGCAAACTGGGCGCACTGGGTGCGGTTGGGGCAGCGGGCGCGCTGGTGGTGGGCATAGTCGGCGTGATTGACACTCCATCCACCACGATCGGCGAGCCTTTGACAAAGGTGATGTTTTCGTTGGTGATCGTGGCCTTGAATTTGCCATCCACGATCGTCTTGGTGAAGTCGCCATATTCACCCAAATCCACCACGATCGGTCCCAAAATTCCCGGCGTGCCGCAGTGAATATGGAAGGCGGTGATCTTGGCAGGATCTAGCCCTGACATTTGCACATCCACATTGGCAAAACTGAAGTTTTTCGCAAAGTCCAATCGGCCATAGGCCCGAGCATTCGATTCAAAAAAACCGCCTGGTTCTTGGCGCGGACTGACAAAGGCTTCGTAGGTGAAAAAGGTCTGTTCCCCAAAAGGATCGGGTTTTAAACTGTCGGTGCCTTGAATGAAATTGCCAGCGGTTAGATCCGTGGGTTTTAGATTGTCAACTAGGGCGATTTGTTGACCCGTGCTCGCCAGGGCGATCGCCACTTGACCATTGGCTGTAGCAGTCAGGCTGAGGTCGCTAAACACCACGGATTTCGGTAGTTGAAAAAAGTCAATTCCCTTTTGGAAGTCAGTGACGCGATCGACACCTTCTCCGTTCAAAGGACTGCCCAAGAGGAAAATATCGCGACCCGCACCACCGGTCAGGGTATCTTCGCCAAACCCACCGGCCAGCGCATCATCACCCGCATCACCGGACAGCAGATCATTACCCAAATCACCGGTTAAGAGATCCGCCCCTTGGCCGCCGTAGAGCAAATCCTCGCCTTTACCGCCCGAGAGGGTGTCGTTGCCTTGGTTGCCATAGAGGCGATCGTTACCAAGATTGCCGGAGAGAAAATCATTCCCCCCGCCGCCCAGGATCAGATCATCGCCGCCTAAGCCCCAGTAGGTGCGATCGGCGGCATCGTCAGTGACCGAATCATTGCCCTCCAGCAGCAACACCAAATCGCTACCCACGGAACTGCTGAGGATGCGAATTTGGTCGCTGGGCAAGCTGCTAAAGGAAAACGAATCATTGCCCGGCGTGGCCATGGCCACATCCAGGAGTTTGCCAGGATCGATGTCAGAGAGGGTCATAACCGGAGCGGATCGAGACCGCGTGAGGCCGCTGGGCTGGTCTCTACCAATCTCTAAAGGTTGATTGCCTCTGTCATTGGCCGTTTCGGACAATCTGGTTCGCTGGTTTCGGCCATGACCCGTTGCACCTTTCGGCAATGGGGCCCGTCACCGATCGTTACAAAGATCGCTACGAAGATCGCTACGAATGGGTGGGCGGCATCCGCACCAGCAGTTCACTCCCGAGGACTGATTACCGGACAAACCGGACAAAACGCGCGATCGCCTGATCCGGCCATCTGCCGTCAGGGGCGCGATCGCACGGGATCTGAACTCAAACTCGGCGATCGCTCCAAGGGCCAAGCCAGCTCGCAACAATAGCCGGCTTCCGGCAAATTCATGCGGCGAAATTCCCCTTGCAGGCGATCGGCGAGGCGTTGGGCCTGTTGCGTCCCTTGGCGGATTTTGGATGAGGTCATTCCGGGGCCGTTGTCTTGCACTTTCAGGTGATAGCGATCGCCTTGGCATTCCCCAATCACTAAAATCCGTGTGGCTGCTTGGGCATGTTTACCCACATTGCAAAGGGCTTCTTCGAGCCACAAACAAATATCCCGTTTCAGTTCAAGGGTTAACTGTTCGGGTTCACAGGGGCTAAAGTTTCGTACCTTAACGCGGATGGTTTTGAAGTGGGGTAAGGAGCGCTTGAGGGTCAAACTATAGACTTCATACAGAAGGTAATGAAGGGGGCGATCGAGATCGATTAAGCTGCCTTCACCCAACCGCAACCAATGGTCAGCCATGGTGGGTTCGAGGGGTGCGGATGGACTGGCTGGCTGGTTAAAAGCCCGATCAAAGCAAGCGCGATCGCTGAGGTTTTGACCGATCACCCGAATTTCGGTGTTTAATTCCCCGAGTCGTTGCATCAACTGTGTTGTGGGAATCGCCTCTTGTTGAATCTCACGCATTAAGAGGGTGAGGCTTTGCAATGGCCCGTTATGAATTTGATGAAAGACCTGCTCGATCGCATCTTGGCGAATCGTTTGGCGCTCAATAATTTGATCGTAATAATGAAATCGCTCGGCATAGAGACAACTCACCATGCGTTGCAATTTGCCATAGGAAAAAATCAACATAATTTGGACTGCCATCGCTGGCCCCAAAGAAATTAATAAGTCCAAACCGCGAGCACTGATTAGTTCGCTGGGATGAGTTATTAAATAACCCAGAATCGGGGCAGCGATCGCAACCCATGACACCACTGACCACCGCAGCAGATTGTGTGGCCGCAGGGTAATCAGCATCAACGTGGTTAAGAGAAATAGCGCTGAGGTGATAGGGGGTAAGGTGCCGACCAACGTCACGTTGGGCGAGCCAAAGGCTTCGATCGTGAACACCCAGCTCGGCAGCACCACACAGAAAATACCGCTGATTAGCCCCCAACGAATCACCCGTTGTAGTTGATGGGGTTGGCGAGCAAGATAGACCAACAATCCCAAACAGGAGGTGGATAAAGCTGGTGGAGCAATCAAATTCATCCAATGGGGTTGCACGTCCCAGCGATGCAGAACGGTTGTGATCGCCGCACCGATCGCCGCAGCCGCCAAGGTAGCCATGACAACATGCCGCATGAGCACGCGATCGGGTTCTAAAATCATGATTAATGAATTTTTTGGGTTGAATATTGATATAGCTTAGTTGTAGTCGATTGCGATCTACGAATCCAGTCATCTAGTCAATGAGTCCTGCTTCTCGGGCTCGAATTTGCGTGACCGATCGCATATTTTTACCCGGTTCTGGATAAACCGCTAAGACATCTTGAATTTTTGACCAATAGTGGCGAATCATCCGCTCCGATTTACACATGGTTTCGGCGATCGCCTTGTCCTGTAACCCCTCTTGAAAGGCTAATTGCAACACTTCTAGCCATTCGGGTTTGACCTCTAAATCCGTTTGCAAGTCTTTGGTATGCGTTAAGCCCTGTAATGCCCACTCAATTCGAGTTAGCAACAGGTCAATGCTGGAACCTTTATCAACCAGCGTTAAGCCGCCATGGTGCTGATCCAGATCGGGGAGCAGACGAACCAAGGCTTTTAAATTACTACTTTGAATGGTGAGGTTGAGATCAGGATAGGTCTGCATGAATTGCCGTAGCAAGTTCAAGCCCGTTTCGATCAAAGGGTCATCGCCGGGTTGAGCCGGAATGGACAAATCAGCGATCGCCAAATCGGGCACCGATCGCGCCATCTGTTCCAGGGCAAATTGGGCGGTTTGGGCAGTGTGAATAGTGGCTTCGGGAAAGCGATCGCGCACAATTTCCACTGTGCCTTTTAGCAGCAATACGTGATCATCAATAATCAGAATTTGGGGCGATTTGAAAAGCGATTCCATCGTTTTCATTCACCATAAGTTAGACAAATCACTGAATTAGACAACTTTAGACAACTTTAGACAACTGTTGATTCACTCATCAATCAGTAGGCCATTTTGGCCAAGGTGGTCTTGGCCAAGACCACCAGTGTTTCCAGGGTTGGGGATATGAAGACAACCGTTCCCAGAGTTTGCGCTGTTCACCACGCTGCTAAGACGTGTTGGTTTGAGTTAATTGGGCTAGTGGTTCACTGATACAATGACTGTAGCACAAAGAGGCCACAAGCATGGCAAGAGACAAGGTGTTTCGAGTTCGGCTGACAAAACAAGAGCTAGAAAAGCTGGAACGAAACGCACAAGAGCAAGGAATCTCAAGCGCGGAGTTGATTCGGGACTACATCAAAAGGTTGCCGAATTTGCTCGACTCAGGGACATCGAGTCCCGTCATCTTGTGTGGGGAGTCCATGCATCCCGGCGCTGACCCTACGGGTACAGCGCGGAACTTATAGCTCCCCGAACCCTTCACTAGTTAGCTATTGAGCCGATCGAGGGCGAGATTCAGCTTCAGCACATTCACCCCCGGCTCGCCAAACAGGTTCAGGAAGGGGCGATCGGTAGCTTGGTCAATCAGGCTCCGCAGTTGGTCGGGGGGGACTTGGCGGGCGCGGGCCACCCGATCGAGCTGGGCGATCGCGCTGGCGGGGCTGATATGCGGATCCAAACCAGAACCGGAACTGTAGAGCAAGTCGCCTGTGGGTTCGATGCCGGCCTGTTGGAGGCGCTGTTTTTCGGTGGCGATTCGTTCTGCGAGGGCCGGGTTGGTGGGAGCCAGGTTGCTTGCGCCAGAAATGCCGGTTTTGGCCACCTGGGGATCGGTGCTGTAGGCGATCGCGCTGGGGCGGGGCCAAAAGTAGCGATCGCTCGTGAAGGGCTGACCAATCAGGGCTGACCCGACCACCTGGCCTTGATCGGTCGTGATCAGGCTGCCATTGGCCTGGAACGGCAGGGCCGCCCCCGCCAGCAACAGAATCACCGGGTAAATCACCGCCGTCAACAACCACAGGGCCGCCGACAATCGCAGCGATCGCCCCATTTCGCGTAGGAAGTCCATGATCTAAAACCGCTCCGGTTGAAAAATCGCCACGAACAGATAAATCGACAGGGCAATGGTGGCCAGTCCCAACAGGGCGATCGCCCCCAGTTGGCCATTGTTGAGGGGGGCTTGGCCCGTGGCGGCCGTGGCCGGGGCGATCGCGGCGAGGGCGGCGAGCCAAGCCAGGCCCCAGCGCAGGCTCCACCGCACCCAAGGCGTGAGGCGGCGATCAGGCGATCGGTTCGGTGCTGGATGGTGCAACAGGGTTTTCATCGACATTAGGCTCCGGCTGGATAACAGCTCAAATGCTTGCGGGCGCTGGGTTTCGTGTGGCTCAACCCAACCGACGGGACTACGGGACAGGCTCAACCGACCATGCGGCCGACCAGCAGATCGATCGCCTTGATCGCGATGAACGGGGCGATCGTGCCGCCCAGGCCGTAAACCAGAATGTTGCGCTGCAAGAGGCGATCGGCCGACAGGGGCCGGAACGCCACCCCCCGCAGGGCCAAGGGCACCAGCGCCGGGATGATTAGGGCGTTGTAGATCAAGGCGGACAGCACCGCTGAGTTGGGACTCGTCAAGCCCATCACGTTCAGGGGCCCCAGCCCGATCGAGGCAAACAGGGCCGGGATAATCGCGAAATACTTGGCCACGTCGTTGGCGATCGAGAAGGTGGTCAAGGCTCCCCGGGTCATCAGCAGTTGCTTCCCGATCGTCACGATGTCGATCAACTTCGTGGGGTCGGAGTCGAGATCGACCATGTTCGCCGCTTCCTTGGCCGCCTGGGTGCCGGAGTTCATGGCTACCCCCACGTTGGCTTGGGCCAGGGCGGGCGCGTCGTTCGTGCCGTCGCCGGTCATGGCCACCAGCTTGCCTTGGGCTTGCTCCCGTTGAATGGCGGCGATTTTGTCTTCGGGCGTGGCTTCCGCGATGAAGTCATCCACCCCCGCTTCCCGGGCAATCACTTCGGCGGTGATCCGGTTGTCGCCCGTGAGCATGACGGTGCGAATTCCCATCCGCCGGAGCTGGTCAAACCGCTCGCGGATGCCGGGTTTGATCATGTCCTTCAAATAGATCACGCCGTAGATTTGGTTGTTTTCGCAAACTGCCAAGGGTGTGCCCCCCAGCCGTGACACCTGCTCGAAGGCCGCATCCAAATCGGCGGGAATCGAGCCACCGCGCGATCGGGCGAATCCCTTAATCGCGTCCACCGCGCCCTTGCGGTATTCCGTGCCATCGGGCAAATCCGTGCCGCTCATCCGGGTGCGGGCGGAAAAGTCTAGGCCCGTGGCCGCTTCGGGGGTGGGATAGGGGCGATCGCTCAGTTTTTCCGCCAGCCGGACGATCGACTTGCCCTCGGGGGTTTGGTCAAACCAACTGGCGGCCCAAGCCACGCGGGCCACGGTGTCGATCGGGTGGCCACCCACGGGAATGAACTGTTCTGCCAGGCGGTTGCCCAGGGTAATCGTGCCGGTTTTGTCCAGCAGCAGGGTGTTGATGTCGCCGCAAGCTTCCACGGCCCGGCCCGAGGTGGCGATCACGTTGAACTGGGCCACCCGATCCATCCCGGCAATCCCGATCGCGCTCAACAGCCCCCCGATCGTGGTGGGGATCAGCGCCACCAACAGGGCAATCAAAATCGCAATGCTGGCGGGACTTTGCACGTAGGCAGCCACGGGCGGCAAAGTGGCGATCGCCAACAAAAACACCTGGGTCAACACCGCCAACAACACCGTCAGGGCGATTTCGTTGGGGGTTTTGCGCCGCTCGGCTCCTTCCACCAGGGCAATCATTCGATCAATAAACCCCTGCCCCGGATCGGCGGTAACGCGAATCGTCAGCTCATCGGACACAATCCGCGTGCCGCCCGTGACGCTGCTGGCCGTGTCCGATCCCGGCTCCTTCAGCACCGGAGCCGACTCGCCGGTAATCGCCGACTCATCCACCGAAGCCACTCCGGCCAATACTTCCCCGTCGGCGGGGATCATGTCTCCGGCAATCACCCGCACCCGATCGCCCCGTTGCAACCGAGATGCAGATATGTCTTCTTCGCTGCCATCGGGCAACAACCGCCGGGCGATCGTGTCCGCCTTGGTGGCACGCAGGGCATCGGCTTGGGCCTTGCCGCGACCTTCGGCGATCGCCTCGGCCAAGTTGGCAAACCAAACCGTCGCCAACAAAATCAGGGAGATCGCCCCGTTCACAGCCCGGGCATTCGGATCGGCCACGGGGCCAAACAAATCCGGGGAGATCGTCACCAGCAGCGTCACCACCGTGCCCAACCAGACCACGAACATCACCGGGTTATGCACTGCCTGACGCGGACCCAGCTTCCAAAAGGCCTGCTGGACGGCGCGGCCATATAACCCTTGGTGACTGACTTTGGGCGTGTGGCGACGTTGCGATCGGGGGCCGCCCGGAGTGCGCCGCATCTTATTCGCAAGACTGTTCATAAACAGACGGTTCCTAACAAAAGTGCTGAATGGATTAACGGCTCCACCACGATCCCTGACATTCCCGGTGGTTGTGGGGGCGGGGTCTCCCCGCCCAACTCGGGTCAGGGTTGGGAGACCCAACCCCTACGGCGACGGGATTGGTGACATTCCCTAACGCAGGGCGAATCCTTCGGCGATCGGCCCCAGGGCCAACACCGGGAAAAAGGTCAACAAGCCCAAAATCAAAATCGTTACGCCCGTCACCGCCGTAAATAGAAACGTGTCCGTGCGGAGCGTGCCCAAGGTGGCCGGAGCCGGTTGTTTTTGGGCCATGCCGTCGGCGAGTAACAACAGCGCCGCGATCGGGAGGTAGCGCCCCGCCAAAATGCTGACCGTTGCCGATAAGTTCCACCACAGGGTCCCGTCACCCAAGCCCTCAAAGCCCGAGCCATTGTTGGCCGCCGCCGAGGCGTATTCATAAATCACCTGGGAAACGCCGTGGAAGCCAGGGTTCGAAATGCCCGCCAATTGCTCCGGAACGGCCAGGGCGATCGCCCCCGGAATCAACACAAACACCGGGTGAACTAGCAAGATGGCACTAGCCAAAATGATTTCCCGCTTTTCGATTTTGCGGCCTAGGAATTCCGGCGTGCGACCCACCATCAACCCGGTTAAAAACACCGTCAAAATCAGGAACACATACAGATAGGCCGTGCCCGTTCCTTGGCCACCCCAAACCATTTGCAAAAACAACCCCAGCAAGGTGGCCAAACCACTCCCCGGCATCAGGGAATCATGCATTCCATTCACAGCGCCGCACATGGTGGCCGTGGTGGTCACTGCCCACAGGGCCGTTTGGGCCCAACCAAAGCGCTGTTCTTTGCCTTCCAAGTTGGGGCCAGGAGCCAGGGTCGGGTTGCCTTGCCATTCCGCGATCGCACTGAGGGCAATTAAGCCCACAAAAATGCTGCCCACCAAGCCAAATAACCACCAAGCTTGTCGCCGATTTTGGCTGATTTCCCCATAGGTAAAAATCAAACTCGTGGGAATTAGCAACATCGCCACAATTTCTAAACTGTTGGTGAAATTGTTGGGATTTTCAAAGGGGTGAGCAGAGTTAATGGCAAAAAATCCGCCGCCGTTTTCCCCCAGTTGCTTAATCGCTTCAAAGTGGGCCACGGGGCCACGGGCGATCGCCTGGGTTGCCCCTTCCAACGTGCTCGCCATCGCTGGCCCGGCCAGGGTTTCGGGCACACCATTTAGCAACAACAGCAGGGCGATCGGGATCGACAGGGGCAACAACACCCGCGTGATCGATCGGGTCAAATCCCGATAGAAATTGCCCAGGGGTTGCCCGCTCAGGCCGCGAATGAAGGCGATCCCCACCGCCAGCCCCGTGGCCGCCGAGAAGAACATCAAATAGCCCAGAATTCCCACTTGGGAACCGTAGGTGATCGCCGTTTCGCCCGAGTAATGTTGCTGGTCGGTGTTGGTTAAGAATGAGGCGATCGTATGCACCGCCAAGTCCCAACTGGGCGCACCCAACCCGGTCGGATTCAGGGGCAAGCGGTCTTGCAACCAAAACCCACCAAACCCCACCAGAGCGATCGCCAAGTTACTCGCCAACACCGCCCGCAGGTATTGCCCGCCGGTCATCGGCTCATCGGTGCGGTGGCGAATTTGCCGGTATAGCCAGCGTTCGGGCAGCCAGTCCGGCCCTTGGAATGCCCGCGCCATGTAGCGCCCTAAAAACGGGGCGATCGCCCCCACGATCAATAACGTCAGGACAATTTGCAACCAGCCCGATAGCATAAAGACCCGATCGCTCGATCGGACGAAAGACCAGACCCCCATTCACCCAATCACGGGCACTAGGGAATCCTCTCAATCGTCGGGCGATCGCCCCAAATCCGCCATCTATCGATCGGTCTAAACATCCGGCCTAGGCGATCGCTGATCTATACCAACCGTTTAGAACTTGCCTTGGTCTATTCGCTTGCCAATCGCCAATCAGCCGTCCAGACAAGGGGCTTAGAACATGTTCTCAAGGTGAGTGAGTAGAAGTCAGGCTAGCCCAAGATTGACCGATCCTACTTAAGAAGTCACGAATTGATCTGCGAACACACTCTAACCAACTTAATGAAGAGCTGCGCTCAGAAATAGGAGTGATAGTCGCTCTTTTATGCAAGCTCAAGCTGTGAAGAATTGGCATGATAGAGAGTAAGAAGACAGCGGTTTTACTTTGCTTTACTACTGGTCTTCTCTATAGTTCCAAACGCGTCGGGGGTTCAAATCCAGATGAATAAACCCCATATTGGCACCGCAGCCAAATCCCCCCTGCCATTTGCCAGTGTCGTACCATTCCCGCTCAAACCGTGCTTGTAAGTCCCAAACGGAGCCTTGTGCTGGACGGACATCAACCGCAAAACCATACGGATGATTCGCACCAGTACCGCCAACTTCTCGCTCTACCTCATTCGGGCGATACCAAGAATTGACGAGTAAGGCTGATCCCCACCAATCGCGAACCTTATCCAACTCCCGAGCAATGTTAACCACGTTTTGACGATGAGTTGAGTCGGTAGGAATGCGACGGGACTGACATAAAGTTACTTCCCCAACGTTGAAATAACGACTAACGGGAGATGACCAATCATGCCAATTGATGTCAGCAACCTCTGGAAGCGTGAAGGCATGTGATGGCTGCGAACATTGAGTCCAAGATAATTTCCAATGTTCTAGGAAGATGTACCACTTTCCAGCTCCGTACCCCAATTCAACCAGAGCATAGCCTCCTGATTCGCTCTCCAGGCTGAATTCTTGGAACTGCTCAATGGGATAGGTTTTGCCCTTAGGGACAAAAGCCCTGCCTGTGTCATCCAATTCACTGGCTTCTTTGCTGCAATCCTTTTTCAACCAAGTATCTGACGTGGCCTGAATATTCTTGCTGGTTGGCGGGATTGTTTTATCTGGAGTGACAACAACCGCTTGATTGTTGAGAAATTCCTTGACTCCTGCACAAATCTTCTCAACGACTTGACCATGCCCTCCATCCCTTAACCATGTAGCGTCAGCATTATTGTCAATGAAGCAGCTTTCAAACAAAATTGTTGGCATTGTGCATTGATGAATGCAAGACCAAACTCGCCGATGCCAATCTTGTTCAAAAGGTTGACCAGCATAGAGAGAATTCCGCGCAGGCAGGGGTAAAGTTTTGAAATGTTTATTCATGATCTGAATAAACTGCTCAAATTTAGGATCATGGTTGACATAAAATAGCCACCAACCCCTTGCACTTCCATTGGCAGCATTGTGATGCAGACATAAGCACACATCTGCATGACTGTCGTTAGCACGTTGCTGCATTGTGCTGAGAGCAGCTTTTTCTTCCTGTTCTCGACAGAGAATGACTTCATAATTCCCCGTGGCTTCCAAAGCAGACTTAATGTCAATTGCTTCTTGCCAGTTATAGTCCTTCTCGTACAATTTCAATGCGTTGTTGACAGCACCAGAATCCCCACCACCATGACCTGGCATGATGGCGACTTTAAATTTTCGAGGTGGCAAGCCTGAATTCAGTAAACTCTGAGCCTCCGGAAATACACTTTTAACCTTGTTGACGTAACTTGAATCTTCGGCATAGCCCCTATCTTTGAGGTGCTGCAAGTATCCATCCGGATCGTCGTGATAGGCTTCCCACCCTTGATAGGGAGAGTTAGGGCGATCAATAAATCGCCAGTAGCCCATGACGGCATGTTCCGCAGTTTGCCAATGACACCAATCGCACCCCTGTGGCTCTGTGGCTGTTTTCAGCCATATTTTTTTCGTGATTTTTTCTGCATAGTTCCCATCAATATTTTCTCGCCATTTCAGTCCTCCAGGATTGCCTGCTGTTTGAAATAATTGGCTAGTTCCTCGACCTGATTCAACAATGGCTTGGGCCAATTGAACAAGTTTCAATTTACGATATCGAGTCGGAATTTGCTCGGTAGTAGTGATGGCACTAACATAATCAGACCAAGAAAAAGACATTGCTTTTACCTCACCAACAGAGTCAGCTTCAAAATCAAAGTTGAACTAGGACAAGAATGTTGTTTTTCAAGTAAATGAGAATAAATATTTATATATAATTTTGATTTTTAAATTCAAATTCTGATTGCCTTGCTTTGTGTGCTTCAATTCAATTCTATGAAATTGATCCGAAAATTGACAAGCAAGTATTTGATGTATTTACTAATCTTTATTCAATACGTTTATTAATCTTTGCATTCAAGCTCTGAGAATTGATTAAAGATTTTAAAGATTGCACTCATGAAGTACCAACATTAAGCCAAGTATGCCTGTCATTCTCTAAGCTGGTCTGTTGATTACTCTTAGAGCTGATTTATAAATCAATTATTAAGCATCTAGAGCAGCCAATCTTCTCACCATCAAATGCATTAAGCAGCCATAGATCATCCCTTCACTCGTCTCCGAATACAACTCATAGTCCTTGCT
>NZ_JAZAQF010000096.1:0-12536 GCF_043235035.1 Limnothrix redekei LRLZ20PSL1
TTCGGATCTTCTCAGGACGCTATCGCAATCGTCGTCGCCGTTTTGGCTTGAGGCTTCATCTGCTGGCCGGGTTGCTCAACTACCAGGCAACACATCCAATTTGATTCGTGCAAGAGGTCTATTGATTAGCAGCGATTGATTAGCAGCGATTGGTTGGCAGCAATTGGTTGGCAGCAATTGATTAGCGCCGATCGCGAATGAGCCGCTCGATCGCCGCTTGCCAGTACCAATCCTCCGACTTACCCGGTATCCGCGATCGCTCAAAGGCCACCAAGCGTTCAGCGGTCGATCGCTGGTTTTGCACTAACAGCAACAGTTGCGCTTCCAAGGCCCGACTGGGGCCGCGACTTTTGGGGGGCTTGGGCTTGGGGTCTGGGCGGGGCGGTCGCTTGGCCGCCGGGCGATCGCGCCGTGATCGGGATGGGGCCGATGGGGGTGGAGTCGATCGAGGTGACGTGGATCGCGACGAAGAAGATGAGGGAGAGGTAGACGGGGAAGGCGTAGCGCGATCGGTTCGCTGAGGTTGAGTTTTGGGGATGGTCTGGCTGGGTTCCGCCTTGATTTGGTCGAGCTGTTGCCGGGTCAGGCGATATTGACCCCCATCAAATCGAAACCCCGTAGGTCGTTCTTGGGTAACTCGCACGGGCGATCGCCGGGAAACCGATCGCCGGGGCCGGGGCGATCGGTTCCGCCACCAGCGACTGGCCGCCAGCCCCAACCCCAAACCCACCGCCCCGCCTCCCAGAATCAGCCAAGATTCCGGATTGGCCAGCCACTGTTGCACCAATTCCCAAGAGCGCGGGTTCGCCATCATCCAGTCCGTATCCGGTTCCGGGCGGGCTGTCCAATTCAGTCGATCCAAATCCCGTTGCTCAATCACCTGATAGATATTGCGCACCGAAGATTCCGAAAACCGACCCAACCGCAGCAATTGGGCCAGCTCCTCCGGAAACAGTTCCATCACGGGATGATCGGGATAGTGAATTTCCAAAGCCACATAGGTATGGACAGCCCGGGCATATTCAGCCCGCTGGGTAAACAGCCGCCCACAGGTCAACAACAACAGCGGTGTGCTGGGGTGTTCGGCACTGACCACGGCCCGATCGAGCAGGATGGTTAACCCTCGGCAAGCGTCCGGACTGGCCAGGCTGCCTGGACTGGTGCGATCCAAAATTCGGCGCACATTAGCCCGCACTGCGCCAATCAGCGCACTGTGGGGATAAATCTTGGCAAATTGCACATAGGCTCCAAACGCCTTGTTCAGTTGGCGGGCATTTTGGGCCTGTTCAGCGGTTTGATAAAGCTGACATTCCGCTAACCGATAGCGACTTTCCACAGCCGTTGGGTCTCGATCGTCCGGAGCGGATCGATCGGCCACCTGCTGAAACCGAGGGATTGCGGCGGCACAGTTGGCTTGGTCATAGGCCGATCGCGCTGCCCTCAAAATCGGGTCACTACGCAGCCACCATTCCAGACCCAACCCCGCAACCGCCAACACCCCCAACAGCCCAATCAGGATTTGCCCCTTGCGTTGCACGGCCACCTTCCGTTATTGAATCCTTGAGTTGTTGAATCCTGGAAATGAATTCCAGTCAAAAAGCCAGTCAAAATTGCTAGGTCAAGCGCCAGTTCGATGGCCCGGTCAACCGTCAAAAGTTTTGCTTCCAACCGGGGCCGGGCGATCGCTAGCGATAGAATGAAGTCCGAGCACTTTGATCGGGTTTTTGATCGGGTTATGGTCTGGCTAGTTGATTTGGCCACTGGCTCAACCGTTGTTTAACCCTTTCAATCATGCCAACTGGGACTCTCTCGGGATTCTAGGCCGATCGCGCTCAAAGACCCACAGTAGGAATACTGGATGGGCCATGAGCCATGGACACTGAATAGGCCTGCTTATTCAGCCAGACTAAGTTCCTCTTGGTTCATTCACATTGGGTTCATTAACTTCCCATCCGTCACCCACAGCAAGTTCAGCCAAGCATATGACCGTTGCCGCGCCTGCCAAGACCGAATACGAAGCCGTCATTGGTCTCGAGACCCACTGCCAACTGAGCACGGAAACCAAAATTTTCTGTAGCAGTTCCACGGAGTTTGGAGCCGATCCCAACACCCATGTGGATCCGGTGTGCTTGGGGTTGCCGGGCACGCTGCCGGTGCTGAATCAAAAGGTGTTGGAATATGCGGTGAAGGCGGGCTTGGCGCTCAATTGTCAGATCGCCCCCTACAGCAAGTTCGATCGCAAGCAATATTTCTATCCCGACTTGCCCAAAAATTATCAAATTTCCCAATACGACCTGCCGATCGCGGAGCATGGTTGGCTGGAAATTGAAATTGTGGACAAGCAAGGGAACGCCACCCGCAAACGGATTGGCATCACCCGTTTGCACATGGAAGAAGACGCGGGCAAGTTGGTCCATGCGGGGGCCGATCGCCTGGCCGGGTCGGCCTATTCCCTGGTGGACTACAACCGAGCCGGTGTGCCGCTGGTGGAAATCGTTTCGGAGCCGGATATTCGCACGGGCCAAGAGGCGGCGGAATATGCCAAGGAATTGCGCCGAATCGTGCGCTATTTGGGCATCAGTGACGGCAACATGCAGGAGGGTTCCCTGCGTTGTGATGTGAATGTGTCGGTGCGGCCGGTGGGCCAAAAGGCCTTTGGCACGAAGGTTGAAATCAAAAATATGAACTCGTTCAACGCAATTCAGCGGGCGATCGAGTACGAAATTGAGCGCCAAATTGAGGCGATCGAAACCGGCGAGCCGATCGTCCAAGAAACCCGTCTTTGGGAAGAGGGCAGCCAACGCACCATTTCCATGCGCTCTAAGGAAGGCTCCAGCGACTATCGCTATTTCCCGGAGCCGGATCTCACCCCGATCGTGGTGTCGGAAGAGCAACGGGAATCTTGGCGTGAGGAGTTACCGGAGTTGCCTGCCCAAAAGCGCCATCGCTATGAAACGGAGCTGGGGCTGTCGGCCTACGATGCCCAGGTGCTAACCGATGAGCGGGCGGTGGCGGAATATTTTGAAGCCACGGTGACCGCTGGGGGCGATGTGAAACAGGCGGCGAACTGGATCATGGGCGATATTGCCGCTTGGTTGAAGAACGAAAAACAGTCGATCGAAAACTTGGCCCTGAAACCGGCGGAGCTGGCGGAGTTGGTGGGGTTAATTGTGAATGGAACCATCAGCGGCAAAATCGCTAAGGACATTCTGCCGGAGCTGCTCACGGAAGGTGGCTCGCCCAAGGCCCTGGTCGATCGCAAGGGATTGGTGCAAATTTCTGACCAAGGGGCGATCAAGGCCATGATCGAAGAAGTTTTGGCGGCCCATCCGGCGGAACTGGAACAATATCGCGCTGGAAAAACCAAGCTGAAGGGTTTCTTTGTGGGGCAACTGATGAAGAAGAGTGGCGGCCGCGTGGATCCGAAGCTCACGAACCAATTGCTGGAGGAGTTGCTGAATGGCTAGGCGATCGGCCGGCTGGATTTCCAAGAGTTCATCAAAATTTCAAAAAAGGGGGTGACACCCCTCGCCCTTCTGCTGTTATACTGTGCTAAGTAGATGCACCCTGATGACTGGGAGAGTCCGCAACGACTCTCCTTTTTTTTGTCAATTTTTTGCCGAATTTCTACCCAATCTTGCTCGACCAATTTCCCAAGCCATTTGGCCAAGTCAATTTTCGCCCCATGGCTTGTTGGTTGCCTGCCTGCTAGCGGCCGATCGGTGGCTGTCGTCTGCCCGAGTGAGGTTGACCCGCCGATTGTCCGATCGGGATTGGTTGGGCCCCAGGTCAATGGGCGATCGGCCCCAAAACAGGCGACAATGGATCTAGTTATTTGCCCACCCGATCGCTACGCTTTCCATGTCTGCACCATCCGCCCCATCCGGTCAGTCCAGCCAACATCGCGAGCAATATACGGTTTTCTTGGATCCGACCTTGATCAATCGGGTGTTGGAACTGACCGATGCACCTGGAAATGCGATCGAGGATGGGTTGCGGTTGTGGTTAGCCCAGCAATCGGAACCTGCGACCCCGGCGATCGCTAGCCGTAGCCTCCCCGCCAGCACGCCACCGCAATTGCCAGCCAAGTTAGTAGCCCCGATCGTGCCGGAGCGCCGCAGCAAACCCCGCATTTTGAATTTGGCTCCGCCGGTTGCCCCCGCCCCGATCGACCCGATGAACGATCGCAACCTGCCGAAGCCCCTGACTCGTCCCAATGCGCCGACCCCGCGCCGATTGCCGCCGCGCCGTTCGGTCTCGGGCCCGATCGACCCGCGCAAGAGTAATGATGACGAAACGGGCTGGCTGGTTTAGGGCGACCGGTTCAGAAAATTCGCCCTAGTTGGTCAGAATGGTTTGACCGTGAAGGTCAGCCGTGAAGGTTGTCGCTAGGCGATCGAGTGAGGGCCGGTTTAACCCATGCCCGGTTCCAGAGCTGTATCCCAAGGATCAGCCCAAAAATCTACCCAATCGGAGTCTGGCGATCCTTGGGCAGCAGTGGCAGTGCTCGATCGCTCACTTTGGAAATTCACACCGCTAGCAACGGTTTCCGTGGTGGGCATGGCCGCAATCAACCCTGGCAATTGGCAGGATGGTTCTGTTTCCGCCCGCAGTTCAGCCGTCGGCCGTAACTCAGAAGATGACTCAGAGGAGAGGATCGGCTCGATCGCGTCCGGGCCCAGTTGCGCGAACTGGGTCAATTTCTGTAAATTCACTGAGTCATCCTCAGCCTTCCCCGGGGTTGCAGACGGGGCCACAGAGTCGGCCAAACCGACTGACGGTTGGTCGGTCATGGCTCGGGCCGTGGCTGATGATTGGGAATCCGAAGCTGACCAACCCACGACAGGCGCTTCCGGGGTAGCGGTTGTTGTTTTTTTGACCTGCGTCACACTGTTGCGAAACGACCAAGCGAGATAGACGGCCAACGCGTCGGCGATCGCCCGCACGTTGTCCTCTGGACGCTGGCCAGACTTGGGGGAATGCGTGCTCATCATTGCTCGATCGCCCATCATGTTTGTGATATCTCTAGTTTCACTCGGTTAGCAATCACAGATGGCGACGGCGATCGCAAACGGAGACCGATCTCAGTCATGCAGCAACCTGTCCCCGATCGCCCAATTTCCGTGTTTTCACCACCGGTCGTAGCGATCGTCACCATCTTTTTTCCTCTTCCTACCGAAGCAACAGACTTCCGGACTGGGGAGGGGCTGATTGTCGCCTGCGAAACTGGCCGATGATCGGTCGTCAAATGTTCCCACGCCCGCTAGGAAGCTGAGATTGCTGAAAATTCAGCGCGTTCAGGCAATTTCCTGCTCAAAACTTCCAGGATTGGGGAATGAGGGTGCGATCGCGGTTGGGGATCGGTGGTTGGAGATCGGTAGTCAGGAATTCACGGGGTGCGATGCTCTGGCGATTAACCGTTCAACCAACCGTTTAACAATGGGAAAAAGTGCCCGATCGGCCCCTGGCCTTGTCCGATCGCCAGAGAGTGATGCAATGCTTGCGTGACATAGGTTTTCGCTGCTTGGGTTGCCGCCAAGGGTGCTTGCCCCAAGGCCAAGTTCGCCGCGATCGCCGCCGACAAACTACAGCCCGTGCCGTGGGTGTGGGGGGTGTCCACGGTTTCCGTTCGCAACACCACCGGTTCATCGCCCGCAAACCACACATCCACACCCCGTAAATCTCCCGGCAAACCGCCCCCCTTCACCACCACCGCTTGGGGGCCCAATTGCCAAATGGTTTTCGCCGCCACGATCAAATCCGCCAAGGACTCGATCGCTTGTCCGGCCAATAATTGCGCCTCATAGCGATTCGGCGTGGCCACCGTCGCCAAGGGCAACAGCCGATCGCGCATCAGTGCCACCGCGTCATCATCAATCAACTGCGCCCCCGTGCGGGACACCATCACCGGATCCACAACCAAGGCCGGTAACGGGTCGGTGCTGAGCCGATCGACCACGGCCGAAATAATATCTCGATTCAGCAACATGCCCGTTTTGGCCGCTGCGATGCCTAAATCGATCGCCACCGCATTAATTTGGGCCACCACCGCCGCCGGAGCCAATGGGTCAACCCTGGTGACCCCCAAGGTGTTTTGGGCTGTCACGCAGGTTAAAGCACAAGCACCGTGAACACAGTGCATGGCGAAGGTTTTTAAATCAGCCTGAATTCCCGCGCCGCCGCCGCTATCGGAACCGGCAATGGTCAGGGCGATCGGGGGCTGCATTCCCTGGCTCATGGTCTAGATGATCTAGGACGATCAAGATCGGGTGGGATCGGGGAGCCTAGGGGTTTCGCCGTCGTTGCAGGAACTCGGGAATATCTAGCCCACCCAACATGCTGTTGCCCTTTTGGTCGCCCGTGGGGTTCGGGAGGGGCTTGGGGGTCGATCGCGGTAAACCAGCGCTCAAGCGGCCCGCCGCCGAACTGGGGGGCAAATCTGCCGAAAAGCCCGTTGCAATGACCGTGACGCAAATTTCCCCTTGCAGTCGCTCATCAATCACCGCGCCGAAGATGATGTTGGCGTTCGGGTCAACCACTTCATAGATCGCTTCAGCAGCCGCATTCACCTCATGGAGGGTTAGATCGCGACCGCCCGTAATATTCAAGACCACGCCCTTGGCCCCTTCAATGCTGGCTTCGAGCAGCGGGGAGGAAATAGCCGCATTGGCCGCATCGCGGGCCCGGGACTTACCGGAACCAATACCAATGCCCATCAGCGCCGAACCGGCATCGGCCATCACCGCCCGCACATCGGCAAAGTCCACATTCACCAAACCGGGAATGGTGATGATATCAGAGATCCCCTGAACCCCTTGCCGCAACACGTCATCGGCAAACTGGAAGGCCTCTTGGACAGGGGTTTGTTCCGGAATGGCGGCCAACAGGCGATCATTAGGGATGATGATCGTGGTGTCCACCTGGGCTTGCAGTTCCGCAATGCCTTCTTCGGCTTGGGCCATCCGCCGCCGCCCTTCAAACTTAAAGGGCCGGGTCACCACTGCCACCGTCAGCGCACCGGCTTCTTTCGCCATTTCCGCCACGATCGGGGCAGCCCCGGTTCCAGTGCCGCCGCCCATACCGGCCGTAATGAAGACCAATTCCGTATTTTGCACCAGGTTGGCAATTTCTTCCCGGGACTCTTCAGCGGCGCTTTTGCCAATGGTGCGGTTACCGCCAGCCCCCAGCCCCTTGGTTAGCTTTTGACCTATTTGCAAGCGGTTTTGGGCCGCCGATTGGGTCAGGGCTTGGGCATCGGTGTTGATGGACCAAAACTCGATGCCGGAAATTTGGCTGGCAATCATGCGGTTCACAGCGTTGCCGCCGCCACCGCCTACGCCAATGACCTTAATACGGGCGATGCTTCCTGGCACGATCTCGCTTCCTTTGGCAGTTTCACCGGGCTGCATCCCGCCATCTCCATTATTCTTAAAGCCGCTACCGATATTGCTGAGGGGCAGGCCAGCACTTCCATAGGCTCCGCTGGCTCCACGGGGGTACTCGGCGGAGTCGTAGGCGGTTGGGTTGTCTTGGGCAGGCCCCAGGCGGTCATTAAGCGTCATGGGATTGGCAAGCTAAAAGGGTCGAAGGTTAGATTGTCCAACCGACAGAATTTACAGAATTTGTAGACAACTATAGGGTAAGTTGCTGAAAGTTGCTGGAAAAAAGTTATCTCAGCAATCTGGCGGCTGTTGGATCAAGGGGGCCGGGGCGTGAACGAGTGTGGGGAAGTTGCTGAGGTAGGAATCCGAATCGACGGGTGGAATGCTCGGGCAATGTGCTCAGGCAATGTGCTCAGGCAACAACAGTGTTACTAGGGTGGTTTTAGCTGTTGTTGTGCTCCCTTGTCCAGAGTGGTGGATCTCATTTGGATGGCGGGTCGCTCCAAATCTCGGAAATCAATGTGATCAATTTGTCTGGGATCGAGTTGTTGCGGAAGCGATCGCATCCGCGCCAGGAGGGCCATTTGCTGGGCCCAGCGATCGCGCCCATAGGTTCCCAATTCCACGGGCCCCAATTCCGTTTGCAAACGGATCGATCGGGGGTTGCGCCAATCCACCACCTGCACGGCCACGGGCGACAAACTCAGCCAACGGTAGATAAAAGCCCATTCCCGTTGGATCGTGCCATAGTCCCCGATCGCCTTGAGCACGGGCAATTGGGGAATGGGGCGCATGGCTTGGTATCGCTCTAGCTCAATCCAAGTGCCCTGGCTGTCCATCAGGCCGATTTGGGCGCGTGGGTTGCCGCCAGCCCGTTGCGCCGAAACCGTGGACTCAATCACAGCCACCGGAAACAGCTCCGTGACCTGCACCACCAACTTGGGCGGTAACAGTTGGCGAGTGACCTCCGCGTGGGCCACGGGGCCCCTGGCTCGCAGGCTGGCAGCAATCACTTGGGGCTGGAGTTTCCACAAAGATTGGGGATAGCTGATGCCCAGGAGTGATCGCACGTGGTCATCGCTCAGCATCCGATTGCCCAACACGTCCACCTGTTCGGGCCCCCGAATCACCCAAGGGGCAGACGTAACCAAGCTGGCCGTCATGATCGCCACCAAGCCCACCGCCACCAAGCGCCAACTCCGCCGCGCAATTTTCCAGTGGCGGCGACGGCGAAGGTGCGATCGCCGCAGATCCAAGTGGCGACGAGACAAGGGAGCGAGAGGATCCATATCTGACCCGTTGAACATCTGGCCCATTTATCCGTTGAACATCTGGCCCATTTATCTGACCCATTTAACTGATCTGACTGATCTGTTTTATGCAACAGCGTCTGTAATAGCGTCCTGAATGATGGGTTCCTGCGATGGATTCCTGATTTCTCCTGAGCTTCAGTGGCCAAGACCCCCAACCCCAATTCAAAATGGGGTCTTTTAGAATAGTTGCCGCTGCTCGCCATGCCCACCGCAGCAGCAACCCAGGACTCGCTGCCCAACTTCCATGAAGTTCAAGATTTCAGGACCAGATTTCAGGAATAGATTTTAGGGTGAATGCCGGTGTCCCTGTACTTTGATCGCTAGGTTGGTCATGATGGTTGCATCGTAGCCCTAGTCCAAGTCGATTGTTGCTATTTTCTTTGGCCGATATTTCTCAGTACCATGGCAATTGACGATATATCCCGCTTCTTTAAGGCCTGCAATCCTTCCTATACGCTCGATCTCGCCAAGCCGGAAGATCGAAAATACTATATTGATTTCTCGAATGTGCGTGGTGGCAATATCATTGGTGAGCTGAAGCGGACGATCGTCCGAATTTCTCCCGATGTGCCCACTTGTCAGCTTTTTACGGGACACATTGGCTGCGGGAAGTCCACGGAACTCTTGCGGTTGAAAGCTGAACTGGAGCAAGAGAATTTCCATGTGGTCTATTTCGAGTCTACCCAAGACTTAGACATGGCCGATGTGGATATTAGTGATATTTTGTTGGCCATTACTCGCCAGGTCAGCGAAAACTTAGATGCCGTCGGCATTAAGTTGAAACCCAGCTATTTTGCCAATTTGTTCCAAGAGGTTTCTGATTTTCTGCAAACCCCGATCGAACTGGGTGCTCAGGCGGAGGTTTCTCTAGGAATTGCCAAAATTACCGCCAAAACCCAGGACAATCCCAAACTACGCAGCCAATTGCGGCAATACCTGGAACCGCGAACGGAGGGAATCCTGCGGGCCATTAACGAGGAGATTATTCAGCGGGCCACCCAAGAATTGCTGCGGCGCGGCAAGAAGGGATTGGTAGTGATTGTGGATAACCTTGATCGGGTGGATAGCCGCACCTTACCCTCGATCGGGCGGCGGCAACCGGAATATTTATTTATCGATCGCGGTGCTCAGCTTCGGCGAATTAATTGCCATTTGGTTTACACCGTTCCCCTTTCGTTAATGTTTGCTGACGAATACGAAGCGATGAAAAACCGCTTAGGCGGCGGTTTGGCTCCCAAAGTATTGTCAATGATTCCGGTGCGGACTCGGAATGGGGAACCCTTTGAACCAGGCATGGAAGCCTTGCGATCGGCTGTTTTGGCGAGGGCTTTTCCAAACCTTTCTCCCACCGAAGCACTCAGCCATGTCAGCGAAGTTTTTGAGGACTTGGAAACCCTAAATCGTCTTTGTCGGGTCAGTGGTGGTCATCCCCGAAGCCTGTTAGGATTACTCTATCGCTGCCTACAGCAGGAAGACCCTCCCTTTGCTCGGGCAAACCTGGAGCGCGCCATTCGCGATAGTCGGGACGATCTCACCCTGTCGATCGATGACATTGAGCGAGAGCGCCTTTTCCAAGTTGTCCGCGAACAAAGTGTGCGTGGCGAGGACAGCTACCAAATGCTGCTGCGGACTCAAATTGTTTACGAGTACCGCGATGCCCAGGGACGTTGGTTTGGCATCAACCCTTCCCTCGAAGAAACCGATTGGTTTCAAGCCTGGCAGCAACAAAACCGCTAACTCCCAGATGATCGCCGCCTGGGCCTAACCTATCCACCCAGGCGCAATACGTAGCAGTCATGCGACTGTTCCCAATGAGGAGCGTTAAGCCATGGGCCCCAAAGTTCCAGGCAGTCTCGCCAACGCCAATGAACGATCTGTTGCCATTTTGGCCAGAACTCTGTTGCACCAACAGGGAGAATTTGCCCTGATTCTGGCGCACTGCAACGATCCAGCGGTTCAGCGTTGTGCCACTAATCGCTTACGCGAGATGCTGTCCCTGGAGGTCGGGTGCTTGCAGTTGCCCACCTCCGCCCGATCGCTCTTGTCACCCATCCAGCATCTTTGCCGCCAACACCCGCCTCAAGCCCTGGTGGTCACCGGGCTGGAAACTCTAGAAGAGCTGGATGATTTGTTAGTGGCCACCAATCGGGCCTTCAACGCCTTTACCCATCAGTTCAGGTTCCCCATTATCTTGTGGGTCAACGATCGGGTAGTGCGCCACCTAGCCCGCTACGCCCCCGATCTCAAAAACCGCACGCCCACCAGCATTCGCTTCTTTGAGCAGCAGCCTCAGCCTCTCGCCTCAGTATTGAGCAATTAGCGCTTCCCTGCTCCGAGAAGTTGTATTTTTTCGGAATTTTCCTGTAATTTCCCAAATTTTCCCGATTTTACGCAAAATTTGTAGAGCTATACTACTGGGTGATCTCCTTAGTACCCCATGACATTGGATCAGTGCCTTGTCAGTGCTGAGTGCTGGGAAAATTTCTACGCAGCACTTTTCTGCCATTCCCGAGATTTTCCTGATTTTACGCAAAATTTATAGAGCGACATTGCTGAGTGATCGCTGAGTGATCTCTTAAGTGCTCTAAGGCACTGAATCAATACCCTGGCAGCGCCGAGTGCTTGGGAAGCTTTCGCGCGCCTTGAATGTGTTCCTGAATTGATTGAGCCGATCTCCTGGTATCACTTATGACCACTGCAACTCGGATATCTGAACAGTCAATACCCAATATCCCAGACTACACAATCACCGAACAACTTTATTGGGGGTCGCGAACGGCTGTCTATCGCGCTGTCCAGGACGCAAATCGGCGATCGGTGGTGTTGAAAATCTTGCTGTCGGACTATCCCACCTTTGGCGAATTGGTGCAATTTCGGAATCAATACGCGATCGCCAAAAACCTCAATCTGCCTGGTATTGTTCACCCCCTGACTCTTCAGCCCTTGGGGAATGGCTATGTGCTCGTGATGGAAGATTGGGGAGGATTGTCCCTCAATCAATATCTACAGCAGCACACGCTTAATTGGGTCGAAGTGCTCAAGATTGCGCTGCAATTGGCCCGCATTCTGCACGATTTGCATCAGCAACGCGTTATTCATAAAGATATTAAACCCGCCAATATTCTAATTAATTCCACCTCAAAAGAAATTAAATTAATTGATTTCAGCATTGCCTCTCTATTACCTAAAGAAACTCAAGAAATTCAAAACCCAAACATTTTAGAGGGAACTTTAGCCTACTTAGCTCCTGAACAAACCGGGCGCATGAATCGTGGCATTGACTATCGTGCCGATTACTACGCTCTGGGTGCAACGCTATATCAACTATTAGCTGGTCAATTGCCTTTCATTGCCAACGACCCCTTGGAAATTCTGCATTGTCATATTGCTAAAACAGCACAGCCAGTGGATCAGGTAAATCCGTCAGTGCCCAGGATTGTAGGGGCGATCGTGACAAAGCTGATGGCTAAAAATGCTGAGGATCGATATCAAAGTGCTTTGGGTCTTCAGCATGATTTGCAGCAATGCTTAACCCAGTGGGAAACAACAGGCACTATTGCATCATTTGAACTGGGACAACGGGATCTGAGCGATCGCTTCTTAATCCCTGAAAAGCTCTACGGTAGAGAAGCCGAAGTTAAAACTTTACTCAAGTCTTTTGAGCGAGTCTCCCAAGGCGCATCAGAGCTGATGCTAGTAGCGGGATTTTCGGGAATTGGGAAAACGGCTGTTGTAAATGAAGTCCATAAGCCAATCACTCAGCAGAAGGGCTATTTCATTAAAGGGAAGTTCGACCAATTCAATCGCAACATTCCCCTATCAGCATTCGTGCAAGCTTTGC
>NZ_JAZAQF010000002.1:0-9178 GCF_043235035.1 Limnothrix redekei LRLZ20PSL1
GATTGAGCAAGGACTATGAGTTGTATTCGGAGACGAGTGAAGGGATGATCTATGGCTGCTTAATGCATTTGATGGTGAGAAGATTGGCTGCTCTAGATGCTTAATAATTGATTTATAAATCAGCTCTGAATGCGGGCTTGGGGCAATGTATTGCCGAGTTGATTGCCGCTGATCGCTTCAATCGGCAACGGGGCAATAAGCGATCGCCCCTCTATGGTTTGGTCACAACCGGTTCCTTGTGGAAGTTTCTGGAATTTCGGGGCGACCAAGTAATGATCGACTTGCGGGAATATGCGATCGAACCGCTCGATCGGCTCTTTGGCATTTTGGTCAGTTGTGTAGAAGCAAAATCACAGGACTCGAATTAACCAATCAGCGAGGTCATTAACTGTTGACCGATTCAGTTTCAAACTGAATTTTCGGGTCAAATTCCTGAAAAAACTGGTAATCGATCAACGCTGCTACCAAACGCTGCTACCAACTGATCGAGTCGTTGGGAATTAACGGCCCGATCGAGCTTCAAGGGTAGCGCTGGCTGAGCGGCTTGATCGAATCGCTATCGGACTCATGATCAAAAGCAATCGATTTCCCGCCCGATCGACCGCCTGTGGTTGAAACGAGCGTAGTAAGATTGCCTAGGGTCATCGACCAGCCCGTAATGGTTTGGGGTCGATCGCTCTAGTCCAGCATTCCGCGCGATCGCGCAAACGCTTATGGTAGCCCTGCAAGATAGTGTCTTCTCGCTTTTCGCAGACGGTAAGCGCCTGGTGCGCGATCTCGAAACCCACGGCGCTTTAGCCTTCTATGCGCCCTTGGAAGGGGGTTACGAAGGTCGCTATATTCGCCGCATCCGAGCCAATGGTTACACCGCCGTGAAGTTGACGGCGCGTGGCTTAGGCGACCCGAATACTTACCTGACTGGGGTGCATGGGGTTCGTCCCGCCCACTTGGGCAAGAGAGACATTCAGACGTACTTTATTCCGCCCATCATTGAAACGCAGCTTACGGGCCTGTCGCCCCGTTCTAAGGGCTTGCTGATTTGGATCCTGGAAGGGTTTGTGCTCTCGCGCCAGGAAATTGAGTTTCTTTGCGCTCTGCCGAAGCTGGATCCCCGCGTGAAGGTGGTGGTGGAAATGGGGGGCGATCGGGCCCTGCGGTGGATGCCCCTGAAAAACACGCCTGTGTAGCACTCGGGTGGGTTAGGCGATCGCCTCTGGCTTGCTTTGCTCGATGCTTAACTAGAATTGAGACGCATCCAGAAGGCATTCAAAAGCCATCCAAAATAACCAAAAACCAGCGGCCGCTTCTGGCTGCTGGTTTTGTGTTGTCTAAGCGATAGGGGTCTAGGGCGCTAGGGTGCTAGTTCAGGCTGTAGGCAGATTGCAGCGCCCAAACAATCAGGGCTACGATGCCGCCCAGGATGAAGGTGGCAGAGAGGGCGATCGCCACGGGGCTATCGGCTCCCTTGAATTTCATAATGCCGCGATCGAGGTCTGACATGATCTTGTGGGGGTTGCGAAAGAGTTGCGAAAGATTGAAGTAGCTCGCCCGGGGAGATCGGCCGGTGACAAAATCGAGGAGTTGCGGGCCCCGGCGAGGGGACGGGCGCTCGATCGCTCGGTCGATCGCTGCTGAATGGGGGCTAGGAGCCAAACGAAATCGTAAAAATTTCCGGTACTGATTTTAGCGAGTCCGGACAGAAAACGGCCGCCTAATTCAGCAGCAAGGTGGGACTCTTCTGCTTTGATGACATGCTTGCAGTCTTCGATCGTCCCCGGTTTGAGGTGAATGGGGTGGGTGATGGATGCTCGGAGGATGCGAGGAAACCGGGGGATCGGGGGTGATCCATGAATTGGGGATCGTGGTTATCGGCTGAGGAGTTGAGGATGGTTGTGGCGCAGTGGCTTTTGTGGGGATGCTTCGGGGCGATCGCCCTATTTGCAATTGGGGAAGGGGTTTTGCGGTGGGGATTTGGGTTTGGTCACCCACCGCTTTATGTGGCTGATCCCCACACGGGGTATCGCCTGAAGCCCGATCGGCAAATTCGGCGCTTTGGCAACCGGATTACGGTGAATGCTTATTCCATGCGTAGTCCGGCCCTGCGGGAGGGAACCACGCGAGTGTTGCTGTTGGGGGATTCCATCGCCAACGGGGGCTGGTGGACAGATGATGAGGCCACGATGGGGGCTTTGTTGGAGCGGGGCTTGATGCAACGGTTGCCGGCCCAAGTGCGCGATCGCCCGATCGAGGTTTTAAATGCCTCGGCCAATTCCTGGGGCCCGCGCAATGAGCTGGGCTATCTCCAGCGCTTTGGCACGTTTTCGGCGCAAGTGGTGGTGCTGCTGCTGAATACCGATGATTTGTTTGCGATGGCTCCGTCCTCATTGCCGGTGGGTCTGGATCCCAACTATCCCGATCGGGAACCTCCCTTGGCTTGGCTGGAACTGTGGCAGCGGGTGCGGCCGCCCCAAATGCCCCCTCAATTGCAAAATCGCCCCCCAGAACCGGGCGATCGGGTGGGGCTGAACCTGGCCGCGATCGCCCAAATTCGTGATTTGGCCCAAGGGAACCAGGCGGATTTTTTGGTGGCGATTACGCCTCTGGTGCGGGAGGTGGCGGGCCAAGGGCGTGATTATGAGGCCAAGGCCCGCGATCGGCTGGTGGCGTTTGCCCGCCAGGAGGGCATTGAACTGCTGGATTTTCTACCGGATTGGCGGCTGGCTAACCGATCCGGCCTCTTCCGCGACTCGATTCACCTCTCGGAGTTGGGCAATGGATTGGTGAGCCAGGCGATCGTGGATCGGGTGGCCAGTTTGCTCACCCTTTCCCGATCTCGCTAGGCCGCGGGTTGGTTGTCCTGATCCTTAGCTGCGGAGGGTCGCCCCAAACTTCTCGGTAATGGCATCGCGCACCTTTTGGTGCAACGGTTCCACATCCTCATCGGTCAAGGTGCGATCGGGACTGCGATAGAGCAGGCGGAAGGCCAAACTGCGTTGCCCCTCCGGTACCCGATCGCCCCGATATTCATCAAACAGCTCCACCTGTTCCAGCAAAGGCCGGCCAGCCTTGGCCATGGTGCGCTCCAGCTCGGCCACGGTCACCTTGGTTGGCGCAAAGAAGGCCAAATCGCGGCTACTGGCGGGCAGGGTAGCATAGGGCGCAAACTTCGGTTGCGGCGGTGCATCGTCGATCGCCACCTTGTAGATCGTTTCCAGATCCAGCTCAAACACGTAAATCTCAGCGGGCAGATCCCGCGCTTGGCATAGCTCCGGGTGCAGTTGACCAAAGGTTCCTAGGCGGTTGCCCCGCAGCCAGAGGGAAGCGGTACGCCCTGGATGGAGCCGAGCATCGGCGCGATCGGCCTGGTATTCCACTGACAGATTCAGGCGATCGAACACCGCCTCTAAAATGCCCTTCGCCTCATACCAAGTCAGGGGTGATTCCTTGCCGCCCGCTGTCCAACGGCCGCGCCGCACATCGCCCCCAAGGATGCCGCCGAGCTTGTCTGCCTCAAACAGTCCATCCTCCTCAGACCAGAACACACGGCCAATTTCAAAGCCGTTCAGTCCGCCATTGCCCTGTTCCAGGTTGTATTGATAGGCATCCACGAGACCGGAAATTAGCTCCGTGCGCAGGGCTGAATATTCCGCATAAAGGGGATTGGCCAAGGTCACTTGGCGGCCGCCCGCTGGCTTGCACAGGGAATAGTGCATCAGTTCCGTCAGGCCTTCCGCCCGGAACAGTTCCCGAATCTGACGCAGCAGGGCGATGTCTGGCGGCAAGCAGCCAAATTCGCTCTTGGGCGGCAGGGTGCTCGAAAAGCGGTTGTAGCCAAACAGGCGAGCCACTTCTTCAATTAGGTCAATTTCCCGCTCCAGGTCTCGATAGCGATAGGGCGGCACGATCACTTCCCACTCGCGGCCGCCACCTTCGGGGGTTCCGGCGGTGGTCACACGCAGTTGGCAACCCAAGCTGCTCAGGATTTGTTCCACGGCCTCGGCGGGCACAAAGTCGCGCAGGTCGCTAGCTTCATCAATCTTTTCACCCTCGGGCGGTTGCAGGGGCCCCAGGATTTGGTGCAAGCGATCGAGCCGCAGATTCAGAGTGCGGCTGAAGGTTTCTAGGGGCGGACGAGCATCGGCCTGGTCGCGGGCTACCACTTGTCCACCCGCCAATTGCAGAATCAGATCGATCGCCCGTTGCAGAGCCAAACCGAATTCCACCTGATTGGTACCCCGTTCATAGCGGGTGGAAGCCTCCGTGCGGATTCCGATCGAGCGAGCCGATCGACGCACCGCCGCCGGTTCAAATAGAGCCGCTTCCAACAGCAAATTGGTCGTGCTGCTATCAACCTCCGTTTCCTCACCACCCATCACGCCGGCCAGGGCGATCGGGCGATCGTTTCCCGTAATCAACAGCGCCTGGGGCGAGAGCGATCGCTCCTGACCATCCAAAGTTTTCAGCGTTTCGCCCGCCCGGCCATAACGCACCCCGATCGCCAGCTCCGAACCACCGCAGACCCCTTGCAGTTGATCGCGATCAAAGGCATGGAGCGGCTGACCCCACTCCAACATTACCCAGTTGGTCACATCCACCACATTGCTAATGGGCCGCACGCCCGCCGACTGCAAGCGGCGCTGCAACCAATCCGGCGACGGGCCGATCGTCACGCCCTCAATCACCGTTCCCACGTAGGCCGGACAAGCCTTGGATTCGCTAACCCGCACCGTCACCCCCGATCCCAGGTGATCGGGCAAAGTCGCCGTGGTTGGCGGCAATATCACCGCACCCCCCACCAGCGCCGCCACTTCCCGGGCAATTCCCACCATGCTCAACGCATCGGCCCGGTTTGCCGTTGAAGTCACGTCCAAAATCACATCGTCCAGCCCCAACAGCGGCCGCACATCCATCCCCGCCGCCAGAGACTCGCCCTCCGCAAACACGTGGATCCCTTCCGACTCCTTCTCCAGGCCCAGTTCACTCAGGGAGCAAATCATGCCCGCCGAAGGAACCCCCCGCAACTTCGTGGGTTTCAGCTTCAAATCCACCGCTGGCAGATAGGTGCCCACCGTTGCCACAGCCACCGTTTGCCCCGTCGCCACATTCTTCGCGCCGCAAACAATTGTTAAGGGTTCCGCCTGGCCCACATCCACCGTACAAACACTCAGGCGATCGGCATTGGGATGTTGCTGGCGATCGAGCACTTTGCCCACCACCACCCCATCAGCCAACGCCCGCAAATCCTCGATGGATTCCACCTCAAACCCTGATAAGGTAAGAGTTTCGGCTAACTGCTCCGCCGTCGCGTTGAAGGGGACCAGTTCACGCAGCCAGTTCAAAGAGATACGCATGAATTCAGTCTATCGATCGAGAATTGAATACTTCAGGTGGCGTGGTACTAGCCGAAGAACGGGAGTGGTTCTGTTCCATCCCAGCCCCAGGCGCGTAACCCACTGCCGCTAAACCTTGGCTAACCCAACCCGACGGGACACCACCCACTGGCCATCTCCCGTTGGGTATCCTCCCTTAGGCATCATTGAGCGTGCTTGAGCGACCCACCTTGAGCCACAAAAGTCACCCACAAAGCTACAAAGTGTTCGCAAAGGTCAGCCAATTGGCGCAGCAGCACAGTAGGCTAGGAACGTCAGAGGCGCATCACTGCTCCCGGATGAGCATACTGCTGGGGGAACATCCCGGAAACTAGGCGTGATTGCTGCTAAATCTAAGCAACTCGAACAATCGAACACACCATTCCCTGAGGGGTGATAACCCTTTGGAAATTGATATTCCGGGAACCGACTAACCCCATCACCCAAGACGGAGGGCAGTTTGCCAAGGGACTATCTTAGCGCTCTTGGTTGGGCCAAGGGCTGATTTTCCGGGTGTCTGTGGGATCCCGCCCGATCAAAATCAGCATCACAACCCCTGCTTCGTTTGCCATAAGTCATCACCACCCGACGAACGGGGGCGTAATTTAGGTCAGCGAAGTGGACTGATCCTTGGCGAATCATGCCTTGGTCAATGGCATGGTGAATGGCAAGGTTGTGTGAAATTTGGATGAAGCTAATCCGTCGTCCCAAATCTCAATCCTAAATCTGTCTGTGTCATTGATAACTCGTATGCTCCGAAAGAATACGTAGACAGCCCCAGCCACTTCATTCCAAAAACGCTGCCAATTAACGCTTTATCTGAGTTTGGGAATGGCTGATGCTGATCCGCAAGAGAGATCCTTAAGCAATCAAAGTCACCACCACCCGACTCCTTCAAACCCGTGCAACGATGAGCGCCTTTGGTATCGTAGAGATGAAAGATGCTGCTCGGGCTTGCAACGCATCGACCCCGCAACCGGATCGACTCTGCAATCCTTGGTGATGCCGGATGAGCTATTGCCTAAACCCTGCCTGCCCCCACCCCGAAAATCCCGACGAGGCCGAACGTTGTCAAACTTGCGGCTCATCGTTGCTACTGGGCGATCGCTATCGCATCCTCCGTGCCCTTGGCCAGGGGGGGTTTGGCGCGACGTTTTTGGCAGAAGATATCTCCCTGCCCGGTAGCCCCAAGTGCGTCATTAAGCAATTACGACCTGCCACCACCGCGCCCCATGTGTTTGAAATGGCGCGTAATCTTTTCCAGCGGGAAGCCAAAACCCTAGGCAAAATTGGCAATCATCCCCAAATTCCCCAACTCCTGAACTTTTTTGAGCGGGATAAGGAGTTCTATCTCGTTCAGGAATTTGTGGATGGCATGACCCTGAAGGGTGAAGTGAAAAAGAACGGCCCCTACAGTGAAGCGGCTGTTCGGCAATTTCTCAGCGAAGCCCTGCCCATCCTGCAATACGTCCATTCCAATAAGGTGATCCACCGAGACATTAAGCCGGATAACCTCATTCGACGGGAACAGGATAAACGGCTGGTTCTCATTGACTTTGGCGCGGTGAAAGATCAGGTGCAAACGGGCCCCGTCTCTGACCAAACAGCCTTGACGGCGGTGTCGGTGGGAACCCCCGGCTATGCTCCACCGGAACAGTTATCCCTGCGCCCTGTTTATGCCAGTGATATCTATGCCTTGGGTGCAACCTGCATTTACTTGCTAACGGGGCGATCGCCTAAGGATTTGGACTATCACCCCACCACCGGTGAAATGATGTGGCAAAAATACGTCCACATCAGCGCTCACTTGGCCAATGTGCTGAAAAAAATGCTGGAAATTGCCGTCAAAAACCGGTACCAGCGTTCCGAAGACATCCTGCGGGCCCTCGACCTGGAGCCTTACATGGACGACTTGGCGCAAAGTATGGCGCTACCGGTCAGCACCGAGCCAACCCGTCCTTCTATGGGAGGAAATTTTGGCGGGCCGCCCGTTGCCAACAACACCTCTCGTTTAGCCCAGTCCATCCGTGCCCGTCGATCGCGCCCTGAATTAACCGGCGGTCTCAGCACGGGTAGCTCCTTATCGGGGGCAGCCGGCAACAGCGGTCGGGTGAGCGGCGGCAACAAACCCAAAGCCGGTGGACCCATGCCATGGCTCAAGGGCAATGAAGTTCAAACCTATTACGCCAAAGGCCGCCGGGACTTCGCCGCCCACAACATCAGTCGTGGGGAACTGCCGAACGTTAATCTATCCGGCTGTATTTTTCGAGAGTCAAAGCTCGATAAGACGAACTTGCAAGGATCAAACTTAACAGAAGCAAACTTTGCCAAAGCCAGCTTGCTAGAGGCTAACTTACGCGGGGCCCAGCTCATTCGTGCCTATTTCCATACGGCGAATTTAGCCAAGGCCGACTTCCGCAAAGCCGACCTCAGCTACGCCAATTTTACGAATGCCAACCTTTCAGGGGCTAACTTCTGTGGTGCGAACTTGACCGGGGCCAAAATTGACGAAGAGCAATTAGCGGTTGCTAAGACCAACTGGATGACCATCATGCCCAGTGGTAAGCGTGGCTTTATGTAGAGTGCGTTGGATCGGGTTTGATCGATCGGGTTTGATCGATCGCGCTTCCCGCTTTGTCCAGTCGCTCACTTGCTCCCTCGAATCAACCCCTGATCTCAGTGGTCATGGCAGCGTGGTGATATCGGTAGCCTACTGGGTGTCAGTGTTTTGGATACGCATACTGATGTCCAGCCAACGAGATTGGGTCATCGGTGCACTGGTGGAAACGTAATCTACGCCGGTTTGCGCGATCGATCGCACCGTAGCCAGAGAGACATTGCCCGAAGCCTCAATTTTGATATGAGGAGCCTTCGCGCGAATCATGGCAACTGCTTCTTGCATCATCGCCAGCGGCATGTTGTCCAACATGATGATGTCTACCCCCGCTACGATCGCCTCTGTTACTTGCGCCAGGGATTCCGTTTCCACCTCGATCGTCAAGGGATAGGGACAGAGCGATCGAACATGTTCCACCGCCACTGCCACCCCACCAGCCGCTGCCAAGTGGTTATCCTTCAACATCACCGCATCATCCAGCCCCATGCGGTGATTCACCGCACCCCCAACCTGAGCCGCATATTTCTCCAAAATCCTGAGTCCTGGAATCGTCTTCCTCGTATCCGCTAGCTGCGTGGGAAGTCCAGCCAGTTGCTCCACATACTGACTAGCCAGCGTTGCCACCCCGCTCAATCGCATCACCAAATTCAACGCCACCCGCTCGCCGCTGAGAAGCGCCTCCAGTGGCCCTGACACCTGAGCCAACAGTTGTCCAGGCACACAGGCAACACCTTCCTCCACCTCAGCACCCCACACCACCCGATCGTCCAGCAATTGAAAAACACGCCCCGCGATCGGCAGCCCAGCAATCACGCCCTCAGCCTTCGCAATCCAAGTCGCCCGTCCCCATGGCTCCTGTGCTGCACCTCGAACCACCGCCAACGTTGCTCGATCGCCCCGCCCCAAATCCTCCAGCAACCACCCTCGCAGCAGCTCATCAACCTGTAGCCAACCCGGCAACATGCCCTTAGCCATATCCACGCGCCCTTCAAAAACAACGCGCCCAAGCCTAACTCGACTTGAGCGCCCCACCGTAATCGGTCAATCAAAAATTTTTTTAGCGTCCAAAGTGTTGACTGGGAGGGAAATTGGGGGAATTTGGGGTTGGGGCGTAGGAAATTTTTTTTCAAAAGGTGTTGACAAAGGCAAGAAAGGTTGTTAATTTAATAAAGCGCTGAGGGGGAAGCGAAGC
>NZ_JAZAQF010000027.1:0-559 GCF_043235035.1 Limnothrix redekei LRLZ20PSL1
CAAATCAGTCCCCGATCGGGTGGTTTGAGCCAATAGGTTTGACGTGTCAGCTCGTTAAAAAAGAGATAGTTCACCGCATTAAGGTAGCGGCGCGTCACCCTGTGTATGAGAACTACCGCACTAGCCTCTACCAAATGCTGATGCAACGCCTGAGCTACGAACATGCTGACCGGCAAACGTTGTTATGGCAGTTAGGTGAGCTCATGTACCTCTGCCATGCCAGCTATAACGCCTGCCACCTTGGCTCAACTGCCACTGACGAGCTAGTGAAGCGGGTTAAGGAGAAACAGCGCAAAGGCATGGGTGTCTATGGTGCTAAAATTACTGGTGGCGGCAGTGGCGGCACTGTTGTAGTGCTCTGCGATGGTGAACGTGGGCTAGAAACTGCGCACCAGATAGCTCGCAGCTATGGCAATGAGCAGGCTATGAATTTGGTATTTTTTGATTGACAGTTTGCCCGCTGCGCTTTTAGCTCCTAGAACTTAAAGTGGTAACTCAGGCTAGGCATAATGGGGAACAGGCTCACTTGCCTGGCACGCACCCCGGTGATGAATCCAGT
>NZ_JAZAQF010000008.1:0-8461 GCF_043235035.1 Limnothrix redekei LRLZ20PSL1
GCGATCGCGGGATTGTCCCAAGCTCTTAGGGAGCAAGCCCCCGCTCAAACCCAAGAAAACCGCTCCCTAAGTTGTGGAAAAGCCGAAAAATCGGCACAACCGAGCGGTGGATATTTCGAGCTAAAAAAAATTGGCCGCCACGGGCCCTATCTGTATTTGCGCTGGAGATCAGCAGGCAAACTGCGATCGACCTATCTGGGCAAAATCACTGACAGTTGAGCCGCGAAGTTTAAAACAGCCTGTGCGCGATCGCCCGCAACAGCTCACCCCAGCCCAACAGATCCACCAGCAAATCAACCGCGATCGCACTCACCAAAATCAGGAAGCCCCAACCGCGCCAACCCCCGGGCATGGCTTGGGCCGCCCGGGCGGCCCGGGCCGCCAACACCAATCCCGTTTCACCGGCCCGGGCCAACAACTGTTCGATCGCGCTCACGCGCACATCGATGTCCCCCACTTGATCCGTCAGGCCAACCACCGCGCCTAACTTTTCACGGATACTGCCCAGCTCCATCAAAATTTGTCGATCGCCCTGATTAACCGTCTGCTCCAGGTGTCGCAACCGGTCTTGCAGTGATTCCAGCACATCCATCGCCCGTCACTCCGAATAAACTTCAACCTGGATCGTGAACTTTGACCGCTCGGTGTCGTACCACCAGGGATATCGAGTGACTTGCTCGCCTGTAGCGGTCATAATCGTGACCGGCTTAACCCCGCGTTTTTTGGGCACGGCCTTAACCCCGATCCAGGTTTCCACAGCCGTCCGCAGCTCGAGATTGCCCGCCGCGTCACGTTGCCAAATCGTAGACCCCTCAACGGTTTGGCCCGTTGTGTTGTCGTAAGTATTGCCCTGAGGCCCGAAGTTAAAAACGATCGATTCATCCTGCGAATAAGACAACCGATGCGTTGCAACTTGATAGGCCTCACCCGGGCCCGGATCTTTTAAAAATTGCCCCAACAATCCCGTAATTGTCGGATAGCGCTGTTTACCGGCGACCATCACAACCCCATCGGTGTAGGTCACCTTTAGAGCGAAGCGATCGAGCGGCGACAACGGCAACACCAGGAATGGAAATTCCCAAGCATTGCTGGTCATCAAATCGAGCTCATGAATCCCCAGGAAGTCCCAGCCCATGCCGATCTCGCCCCTAAGTTAAATCCAGCCCGATCGCGGTCAGCAATGTTGAAGCGATCGCCAGGTAATCATCCATCTGTTGGCCATTGGCCTCCAAAATGTCGCAAAAATCACTTTCGCTCAGATCTCCGTACAGAAATTGATCGAGCGCCCGGTTGATCGTCCAGAGCTGCTGGCAGGCTGCCAAAATGTCGCTGCCCCCCAAGTCTGGGAAACAGACCAGCTCAGGCCGAAAGCAATCTTCCAGCGGCTCTAGGTAGATCATGATTACGAGTACATTCGCTCAGGCTTAAAGCTGACCGATTTGATGTTGGTTGGGGAAGATGCAGCCGTCACGGCAGCGGTGATATCGGCCTGCACCTCGAACTCAGCCTTCGTGCCCACCTGGCCAAACGGCACGGTGTAACTGTCACTGCTGGTCGGCTTCTTGTAAGACAGCCCCGTGATGCCGCTGACTTTAGGAGCCGAGCCGGTAGATCGATCGGTTAAAACTGCCTTTGCAGGCAGAAAGCCCCGATTTCTGACCGCTGAGCCGTTAACTTCCTTCAGCCCAAGAATCACGTCAGTTGCGCCAAAGCCACTCTGAGCCGCAACCGCCCGTCCCGTTAGAGACACGATCAAAGTAGTGGACTCTGTGCCGATGTTCCCAAACGGGTCGATCGCCTTCTTAACCGTGCCGTTGCGATTCACCACCTTGGTAATCGTGATGGGGCTGGCCCCGGACTGATAGCTGAGATACTTAGTCAGATATCCGCCAGTGGCCCCATTCTTGATTGCTTGCTTGATCCTGCCAAATCGCCGTCGTCTCATTGTCTTGCCCTACCACTTAAAAAAACCAGTCATAGAGCGGGTTTGACGGTTTCAAACCCGCTCAATTCTTAAGACCGAACCGCTTCGACTTGCTGCATTTCAACCGGTTGCACCACCCGGATCGTGGCTTGGTTGATCACACCCCGAACACCTGGCGCAATTTGTTGTAAGGACGTAGATTCAACCACCGATAGGGAGTTGACCTTTTTAGTGCCAGCAGGCGGAACCCATGCATCTTCAGCTTTGGAGACCACCTCCATCAGGCGATACAAGAGACCCATCAAAAGGTCATCTCCAATGGCCTCCGCCGAAGTAGGTACGGTTACGGGGCCAAGCAAGTCAGCCACTTTAACGCCGATCCATTCGCCGTCTGCGAAGATCAGTCCCGGTTTATCCTCAAGCATCTTTTGAACGAGCGAGTTAGTCATTGCCTAAGCCCTGAAAGCAGGTGCGTGATTAAGTTCTGCTCTCAGCCTGGCACGGCTCGGAACTCAAAAAAACAGCCGGAAACCTAATAGGTCTCCTCGCAAACTCCGGCCGATCGGGCTTGGGTACAGGCGATCGCTGAAAGGGCATCACTACCCCCTAACCAGCGCGGCCGCGAACCGCCCCGTTGTGTCGTAAATCGGGATGGGGTTAGGCAATGGCCAGATATGGGCCACGGCATATTGGAGCTTCACCCTGGCCAGCGGGCGGCGGCGCGGCAACTTGCGCGATCGCCCCAACACCGTATCGGAGCCAGGAGCCACCGGGTAAGCCGTCCCTTCCTGTTCGTTTTGACTAAAGTGAGCCTTAGACCAATCGGGGGCTTCCCCCAAAACTCGAAAAATCGCCTCCACCATGTCGCGCCCAGCAGCTTTTGAGCCGCAAAGGATTTTGAGCTGGACGGGCGGGTTGCGTTCCAAGTCACGGTAGGCGAGACAATCACGGCCCTTTTGCCAGTGACTTTCCGCCCGAGGTGGAAATTCAGACTTAATCCTGCGGCCGATCGCCTCTAAAGACGATTCCGAGAGCGATTCACCCGCTTTCAGGCGGAAGGAGATTTCACCGGTAATCGGGGTTTGCCCAGGTTCAAGATCCTGGCGACTCTCCCGAAAAAACAGAGAAATTTGGGGCAAAAACTTCACGGATTGCTGATAACCCGGAATCGGTACGCCATAGATCGGTGGGTTGATTAATTCTTCGCGTCTGGTCACCAAGTAGAACAAAATCAATCGCCCGATCGTTAGGTCGATCGTGTCGGGTTCGAGATGGGAGCAAGCCAGTCGGAGCGACGCTCTAGGACTCTTTGACAGGTCGCCATTTTTGCCGGGAGTCCAGTCCTCATCACCCACATCACGGAAATAACGAGCCACTTCAGGATTAACTAACCGCTTCACTTGATCCTGAAAGTGCTCAGTCGGGGAAAAATTCTTAGGTAATTGATCTGACGGGAAACGGTTAGGTGCTGCCATAGTTAATCTCCAAAATCTAAATCATCTGAGCTTAAATCGCTCGCCTCACTGGCTTTTTTGGCCGCCTCATCAATTAACGTCTGTGGCACATTATCTTCCTGTGCTGCCTTGCCAATCGGTCTTGGCAAATCTGGGTTATAGTTTTCATCCTTAATCGTCTCTTCAGCGTTAGCAATTTGCGCTCTGAAATCTTGCTGATTTTGAGCCAGTAATAAAGTTTCTTCATCAATCGATAACGGTTTTTTGCCAAATAGAGTTGTTAAATCTGGCAGTTCTACAACACCACTACCCGTTAGAGCACCAAAGAGCAAAAGTGATCGACCAATCAAGCCCGTAATGCCCACAGGCATCCATTTATAATCATTTTCACCAACAATTCTTGATTTCTTTAAGGCATTCCCGATTCGACTAACATTATTGGTTAGCACCTCAGCAACAGCATTAGTGCCCTGGAAATTGGTAGAGAGGCTACTGAATAAGTTGGCGGAACTGGTAACAATTCGATTTTGCTTGAGCAAATTAGATAGGAAATTTGCCCAATTCTCTTGACCGATCAGCGCATTAACAAAGCTTGTGAAACTTTGTTGAATGGTTTCTGCAAAATCGGGTGGCGCGGTCAAGTCATCAGTAGCAGCCAAACTAAATTCGCTAATGATGTTATTTAAGAAACTGGAAAAGGTATTAGTTACCGATTCAAGAAAATCGGATGATTGAATTAAACCATTGTGAATTTCAAGCAAATTGACGAAAGAAAATTGCGCTTGCTGAATTTCAAAACGCCGCCTAATGGTCTCGATCCGCTTGGTTAGGGTCATCCCCTGCATGGGCCCAATCAGCTCAATACTGCCAATGGCCGCCAGGGCCCGATCGTTGGTGCGCAGAATCTCAGAAAGGTCGATCGCCTGAAAGCGACAGACGATCGCCGCGCTGGGGCCGTAACCAGCTTTAGGCCCATCGGACGCGATCGGCGGTGAACTAATTGCAGGCCATGGATAGTCGATCGATGGCGACCCTGGAATTGTGGGAACACCTGGGGCCGTAGGCAAGCCGGGAGCAGTGGGCGCGTCAAGAGCAGCGGGCTTGTCTACTGGAATACTGGCTGGGATGGGAACATCGATCGGCGGGTTTGCAGTGCCAGGAACCGGAGTAGGCAAGGAAGGCACATCGGGGCGATCGTCCGGTTGGGGGATAGCTGGCTGAGGAATGGCGGCCGGGCGACCAAGCACAGGTGCGGGATTCCGAGAGGGGTAGGGGTCTACCCCTGGCTGAGGTGGTTTGGGTTGCCGATCGGGTAACCATGGTTCCGGCAACCCGTCCACCGCCGTGATCGCCCATGAGGCCGTGGCGAAATAAGACCCGTCAGCCAGGTAATGAGTTTTTCCGGCTCCATCCCTAACGTAAATATCCATCCATTCGCTGGGCAGCGCGTCTGGATCGTAGTTGGCCCTGATGCTTTCCAGAATCGGTACCTGAACCACGGTGAGCGGCCCTTGCAAGGTCAAAACCGAGTTGCCGCCGTTGAGCCACCGTTGGAACCGATAGCGACCGGTGGCCGGGTTCCAAGTGGATTGGGCAATGGTGGCCCAGGAATAGGCTACCCAGTAGGGCCGAGCCGATGATCCGATCGGCGATCGCTCACCCGGTTCCCCCGGGATGTCGGCCGGTTTTGCGGCCGAGGGTGATGCACCGGTCGGTTTTGGCAGCGCATCACTAGGCGGCCGGATGCCGGGCTTAGGCCAGCCCATGGGCACAGCCGGCGGCCCGGGCCAGGCTGGCCAGTTTGGCATCGGCGGCAATTGCGGCAGGGCGATCGCAGGTAGCGCCGGGGGCGATCGCAACCAATCGGGCAAATAATCCCACGGGTTTGTGGGCGGTGGAGCTGGTGCGGCTGGTGGCGGCGGGATATCTTCCGGCCTGGGCGGGGCCGGGTCTAAGTCATCGTTAGCCCTGGACGGAGCCGGATCCAAATCATCACCGCCGCGGCCACCGCCCGATGGGATGGGCACGGGTGGTAGGGGGATTTTGATCGGCTCTCCGATCGGTCTGGCCTGAGCACCCGATCGGATGATCGGATCGTTTAGGACTCTGTAGCCTTCAGGGCTGTCGAGAGAAGATAAACCCATGGTCGGCTTACCCCTTAGGCGGTGGATCGCCTAGAAACTCCCAAGGTGCGTCGTCGCTAAAAAGGTCAAGAGTGGAGATGTCGCTTGCCTCACTGGCTTTTTTGGCCGACTCAGCAATTAGAGTCTGTGGCACGTTTTCTGGCTCAAAACCAGAGCCAACAGGTCGGATCTCGCCTTCAGGCAAGTCCTCTTTATTTAAAATTTCTTGCGCACCTGAAAGCTGCTTGGTTAGTTCCGCCTGAGCTTTGGCCAACTCGCGCGATTCGTCGCTAATGTTAACGACCTCACCCGCAATTCCTGTTAGCACATCGGTCAATTCAGTTGCGTTATTAATTGTGTCATACAGCTTTTGAATCCTACCTGAGTTTGCATTGATGCCGACGGGCATCCACTTATAATCATTTTCACCAACAATTCTTGATTTTTTCAGCGCATTGCCAATTCGGCTAACATTGTTGGTCGCAATTTCAATCAAGCCCCTAGTACCGTCAAAAATTGACTGAATATTGAAATAGACGTTACTGGCACTTTGCAAAATGCGATTAACGGCATTGATTTTAGCTTGCAGCAAGATCCATTGCTCTTTACCGAACACATCAATCATTAAGGCTTGCCAACCTTTGCTGATTAAATCGGCTACATCAATCTGAGCATCTTCATCAGGATCCGATAGCCGAAAAACCCTCATAAACGCTTGCAAACCAACGTCCAGCAACCCTGTTACTGATTCAACCAAGTTACGAGACAGCATCAAGGCATTGTGCAAGCTGAAAAACACACTCAAAACGTTCAGTGTTTGATTCAACCATTGCATTTTTTGCACATTCTGCATTGCCCCAGACAGCCCGTAATCACCGCCCTTCTTACTTTTGATTTCAGGCCCAAGACGCTTCAGAATGTCATCCTGATTTTTTAGGATTTTGTCGAGATTAGCCTTTTCAAAACGACACTGCGACACGGATCCACCCCCTGGAAAACGACCGGTAGAACCGGGAGGAAAAGCGAGCGGCGGTAAGGCGCGGTTAGGCGCATTGCGAATTGGTGGGCTGCTGATGGTGAGGCCCCCACCGCCAGGGAACTCAGGAAAATCAGGAACCGGGGTGCTATCGGGATCCTCTCCTGAAACAATCTCGACCGCTGCAATGCAACCCCAGGAGGCAAACCCAAGCCGGATGGTGCGAGCTTCAGGGTCTAACGGCACGGCTTCATAAAGCCGTTTTGCACCGCTTGGGGGCGATCGGTAGCGGCCAGCATATTCCGGCTCAATCGGTAGGATCCGAAAGCGATAGGGCCCGGCTGGTAGATCTGTCACACGGCTGGAGTAAAAAACCCAGCCCCCAAAGTCATAAAGCTGCGATTTTGGGTCATAGATTGCCTCAGCCGTCCAAAAAGTGAACTTAATCTTGGATTTTCGGTAAGGAATCGCAAATTCTTCAGGCCCATCGCCCGGCCCTGTACCTGGATCCTCACCCGGCGATCCACCGGTTGGGGCCGGTAACCGATCACCGGGATGGCGACCGCTGGCATGTGAAGACGAACCGCCCCCGGCTGGATTAATCGGGCCCCCCGATAGCGCCGGGGGCAACTGAGGGACGATCGGCTTGAGTGTTGGGGCCAGCGATGGTGCTTCCCACGGCCGGCCCCGTGACCATGCATCATCAATCTGTCGCTGCAAATCTTGACCGCTGGATTGAGTCGCAGCATCGTTAGCAGTCGGAAAAATCGAACCGGGTAGGGGTATTTCTGGCATGACGATCGCCTGACAGATTAGCGATCGTTAATCAACTCGGAATCCCAACGGAACTTCCGCCGTGCTCAAGGCACGGGCGAACATCCAAAGTTTTTTGCTTTGATCGGCCACATAGGCAGGATCCAGCTCGATCGACTGCCTGATGATGCAGCGCACCGTTTCATCGGCCGCCCGAAAAACTTGAAATTGAGCCGCGTAAACCAGCAGTGAATTTTCTTGCTCTTTGATTTGTTTTGTGCCGGTCACGTTATCCAACAGAGTGCCAGCCCAAACGGCCAACTGTTCCACTGTTGCAATCGAAGGTGGGATCTGAGTGCGGTCTAGAAGCATTTTTAATGCCAAACTCTGATCAGTAATCTAATGCGTTTTTAAACAATGCCAAAATTGCCTCAACTATACAAAAGAGGCTATTTTGAAAAGAGCTGAGATCCTTACAAAACAAGCCTTAGGAGCTTTGCAAGCTGAAAGGATCTTATCAAGATACCTGATTAGTTAGGCAGGGCAAAAAAGAGGTATGAAAATCAACCGATCGGGACGTTCTACACCCTTAACAGATCAATTATTTCTTAAGATTTTGGAGTCGTTTGTTGAAAAATCACATCGACTTTATTGGGCGATCGCTTGGTATACAGGCGAGCGACCCACGGCAATCTTGCGGTTGCCCCAAGCCAGCGTTTATGGCAGTAGTGGCCAACCCCTAAAGGCGATCGTCTTCAGCGGGCGATCGCGCAAATGTGGCAGAACACGCGAAGTGCCGATCGCTCGCAAACTACACCCCTACCTGCTGGCCTACCGGCCAGACCCAGGCCAGCTTATGTTCCCATCGCGCCGATCGCCCGATCGGGAAATTCACCGTCGCACCATGGATGCAGCATTCAGGCGAGCGCTGATCCGAGCTAAGTTGACAGGCCTTGGCCTATCGCTCTATTCAGCGCGTCGGGGATTTTGTTCGGGTCTGGCGGCTAAAGGAGTTGGAATCGCTACGATCCAGACACTGACGGGCCATCAGTCTCTATCGGTGTTAGCCAAGTACATAGAGACAGACCCCATGGATGAGCGGTCGATCGCGGCGATCAATTTGCTCTAAAGCAGGCCCACCGATCGCAGCGACTCGATCGCACCGGCGATGCAGGCCCGCCGATCGAGTTGCTGCGATCGCACCGGCGATGATAAAAGGTTGGGGATTCTT
>NZ_JAZAQF010000076.1:0-7502 GCF_043235035.1 Limnothrix redekei LRLZ20PSL1
CGACTAAAGCCACAGGCACGGCGGAACTGTGATGGGGGTAGCGAGGCGAGGCTTTCGTAGAGCATCTCCCGAGGGTGGTGACAGCGACTTTCTACACCGCTATTCTATTCGTGCAAGAGGTCTAATGAAGTCCCCAAAGACTTTCTCAAGACTTAACTTTCTCAAGACTTAAAGAATGCCGCGACCCGTGAGAATTTCTCGAACTTCCAGCATGGCGGAATAGGTGGGCAGGACGTAGAGGGTTTCGCCGTCAGGCAGTCGATCGAGGGCGTTTTGGATCGCTGCCTTGAGGTTGGTTTCCACCGACAGGGTGGCGGGCCCGGCGGGGCGATCGGGATCGCTGTAGGCCAACCGCAGGGCCATGTCATAGGCTCGATCGCCACTGACCACCAGTGTGGCCCCCGTCGCCACCAGCCCTTCCGTGTCCGCGTCCCAAATCCAAGACACATCGGTTCCGTCCGGTGTGCGATCGTTCAGCACCAGCAACACCGTGGGCGGAAAGGGTCGATCGCTCGTCAGTTCCACCACCGTTCGTAGGGTTTCGTTGGTTCCCACCGGGTTTTTGGAGAGCAAAATTTGCACCGATTTTCCCTGCACCGTCAGGGATTCTGCCCGGCCAAAAGCCGCTTGGAAATTGCGAATGGCCGCTTGAATGGGTGCTTCCCCAATGCCCAGGGCTTGGGCGGTAGTGGCGGCGGCCATGGCGTTGTATTGGTTATAGATGCCCACCAATAATTGCGGCCAGTCACGGCTATTCAGCAACGGGCGCGATCGCGCAAAACCGCAACTGGGGCAGTGATAATCGCCCAAATGGGATAGATAAACGCCCTCATAGGTCAAAGAATGACCACAGTTGGGGCAATAAATGGAATCAACGGCGTGGGGAATTTCCGGTAAAAAGCGTTCCGGTTCACTGAGGCCAAAGTAGCGAACTCGGGCTAAATCTTCCCACTGGGCTTCCAGTTGTTGCCCAAAGTGGCAGAGGGTGGGGTCATCGGCGCTCAACACAGCGATCGTATGGGAGAGCGGGGCGATCGCCCGTTCCCAGCGGCGAGCAATCGTGTCCACCTCGCCATAGCGATCGAGCTGGTCACGAAACAAATTCATCGCCAACAGGATCCGCGGCCGAATTTGCGGTAGCACCTTGGGCAGGACATTTTCATCCACTTCCAAGATCGCAAAGTCCCGATCAAGCCGCCCCAGCCAATTAGCATCCGCCAGCAAAGCCGCCGTCAGACCATTTTCCAGATTGGCCCCTGTGGCGTTGTGGGTCACCCGATAGCCCTGGTTTTCTAAGATGCTTCGCAGCAGCAGGGCCGTGGTGGTTTTGCCGTTGGTTCCGGCCACCAAAATTGCGCCCTGTTTCACTTGAGCTGCCAACAGAGCCAAGGCATTGGGCTGAATCTTGCGGGCAATGCTGCCGGGCAACACACTCCCGGCCCCGCGCCGCAGCAACCGCACGGCTAGGGCGATCGCCCGGGCGGCCATCACTGCCGCTGCTAGTCGCAAATTGTCGATTGCGCCCGCCATGAACCCCTGTCCGCAAAACCCCCGCTATCCTACCACCCGGCGGCTGGGCCCCTGTGCGGGAAACTGTAGACCGTTGGTTAACCGCTTTCACGAAAACCCCTGTTCTCAAGATCGGCCGATCAACGACCATCTTGTATTAGTGTGACAGGCTTAATGTATTGGGTTAAAGTTGCGCAGTCAGTCGTGGTAACAAGGGGTTTGAGCATCTTGCTGCTTAACGATCAGGTGGCGGTAACAGTCATGTAATTTGACCCGGCAAGTTAAGGCAGTCGCGCTAGTAGCTAGTAGGTTGGGTTGAGGTGCGAAACCCAACAACAGCAAGGTTTGTGGCGATCAAATTGGGCTTCGCAAAACTCAACCGACCCTACCGGAGAACTACCGGAGAACCGGACATTTGAGTGTTTTGTCAGTCAATCAGCAATCTCAGAAGCTTCCGATTCCCGAGATGCAGATTCCCCAGTCCAAATTTGTTCGGCAGGAGGCGTTAACCACCAGGCCAAGCCGCCCAAGCCGGTTTCCGCCAGCACACTCACCAATCGATAGCTGGCCACGCTGGCCAACAAAGCCGCTGGATTGACGATCGACCCTAACAGGGCGATCGCCGCCGCTTCAAAAACCCCAACCCCGCCGGGCGCACCGGGCACGACCAATCCCAACAACCAGGCCAACCCAAACCCACTGGCCAACCGAGGCAAATCCAGAGGATTAATGGCACTAAAGGCCGCCAGAGCTGCCAAAAAGCCCGCGCCCCGCCACAACAAAAAGCCCGTTTCCCCCAACAACGGCCCGATCGGGTATTGGCTCAGTTGGGCCGGTTGGTGATGGGGGCTACTGTCGGTGGTTTGCAGTTTGCGGCGACCCAACCGTTGCAGCAGGGGATTCAAAATGCGGGGATGTACTGCCGCCAGCACTCCGATCGCCAGGGCTAATTGCACTCCCCACCAAGCTCGATCGCTCGCCAAAACCCCCAGCAGCAAAGCCGCCACCGCCATCAGCAACGGCTCCAGCAACACACTGGCCGCCGCCACTGGCCAAGCCACGCCCACTCGGCCCGCCGCCCGAATTCGACCGTAGAAATGCCAAACATTCCCCGGCAAATACTTGGCCACATTGGTCACCAGATAGGTGCGCATTACCCAGCCACGCGGGGCCGATCGCCCAAAGGCCTGCAACAGCCAGCCCCATACCACCGCTGACCACAAGTGCGCTGCCGCCGTCAGCCCCAGCGACAGGGCCAGCCAGCCCCACCCTTGGGCCGTTAACCGCAAGGTGGCGACTTCCGCCGCCCGATCGAGCAGTGTTTTCAGCAAAAAAGCGAGGACGAGTCCCAAGACCAGCCAGCGGCCAAATTTCTTCAAAGGGGGTTAACCAAAAATTGAGATTGCCATCAACAAGATAGCTACCCAATAGCCGTTAAATGGCCCCCAATCAGACTTGCATGGGCGATCACAACCCGATCGCAATCCTTGAGGCATTTGATCGCGATTGATCGCGATATTCAACGAGATACTAACGAGACCCTCCCTGAAGCATGGCGAGCTAGGCACTGAGGATTACGCGCTGCGGGCCAGGAGCGCCGCCAACAACGGAAGACTGATCCAGCCCACCAGCTCAATCCGAATTAGCCAAGAGAGCCACTGAAATTGTGTTTGACCCAGTTGGGGAACCTTGCCTGCCCGCAAACTGCCAATCCAAGACACAAAGGAAATGGTTGGATAAATCGACAAAGCCCCGACCAAGAGAAATAGGCCAACTTTGGTATAGAAAATGGGGTTGCCAAGGTAATAGTCCGCACCTTTGCCAAAGTAAAGAACCCGCAACACTCCGGTGAATAAAACCAGAGAAGCGGAGATGCCATAGATCACATCAGCAATCAGAATTCGCCAAGCTTCTGCGATCGAGAGTTCTTTTTTGAGAGTCAGCAGTTCCACGGCCACAGCCCCAAAGGCCAACATGAAGCTGAGGTAATGGAAATAAGCAGTAATTGCGCTGGGCCACATGGTGATGGGAGAGAGTTTTCAAAGGGCAGGAACAGGACGTTTCAATCAAAACAATCAAGCGCGATCGACCCAGGCCAATATCGATCCAGACCAATGCCGAGGGGATGAGCCGGGGTGAGCATCCCCCTCAGCCAATGGCGATCAAAATCAATCAGGATCTATCAAGATTTATCAAGGCCGATCAAGAAAAATTCGTGACCCATGGTGACCGGATAGCGATCGAAGTTTGGCCCTTTGCTGGGAATGGAGTTGAACCATCGCAGCAAAATTTTAGGTGAACCGGTGCTCGACTTTGAGAAGACGCTAGATCCACCAGGGCTTTTCGTCAGTGCGCGGGTCAGCTTCAGTCCAGGGGGTGAGAGCGATGTGGTCACCCAAAATAGTCACTTGCACAATTTTGAGAGGCAAGGGAGCCGGCCCGCGCAATACGCTGCCATCGGCCGCATACCGAGAGCCGTGGCAGGGACATTGGAACTCTAAATCATTGGGATTCCAGGGGAAGGTGCAGCCTAGGTGTGTGCAGGAGTTGACCAGTCCGATCGGGTCGAGCTGTTGGGCTGCGTTCACCACCAAATAAGTTGGCTCCCCGGCCAACCCAGCCACCAGGGCCCGGCTCCCCGGTGGCTCTGCCAAGATTTGTGCCGCTGGAATCAGGTTCCCCAAGCTGTCTTTGGCCAAAACACTACCGTTGTCGCCCAGGCTTTCGCGAGGCGGAATCAGGAACTGGCCGGCGGGATAGAGCACGGAACTGGCCGTGGTGGCCACAGCAGCGCCAGTGAGGAAGTTCAGAAAACGCCGCCGGGAGGGGGAAGGAGGATCAAGCGGCGGATCAAAATTAAGCGGCAGACTGTGATCCATGATGATGAGTCCGGTTAGATATACATCTCTTAATATAGCTAAATAACTATTTGGTTGTTAATCAAATTACCAAAACACCAAAACAAAACTCTAATTTTCGGGTCAGGTTTCAAAAAGTGCGCTTGGTGGGCTGTTTTTGGACGAACTGACGAATTACTGAGGGTGGATTGCCGATTGCTTGTCCAATCGAGTAAGCCGGTGAAGGCAGGTGTCGGATGGGGTGGGGCTGTTCCAAAATGGGGTTTTCTGGGTGTTCCGCATTGGTCGCGGGGCCGGAAAAATCAGAAACCGAGGACGATCGCGCCTTGGCAACCCTAATTTGCAGCCAGTTTCGACCCCGATTTTCCCCACGTTTTTAAGGTGAACAGCAGGTGAACAGCATGAGCAACACCCCGATCGACTTGAGTAATAAGACCATTTTGGTGACCGGCGGCGCGGGCTTTCTGGGCAAGCAGGTGGTGCAACAGTTGGTGGCGGCGGGGGCGAATCCTGAAAAAATTACGATTCCCCGATCGCGCGAGTGCGACTTGCGGCAATGGGCGGCCTGTGAGACGGCTGTGGCAGGTCAGCAGGTGGTGATTCACCTGGCGGCCCACGTGGGCGGCATTGGCCTGAACCGCGAAAAACCGGCCGAGCTGTTTTACGACAATTTGATGATGGGTACGCAATTGATCCATGCGGCCTATCAAGCGGGAGTGGAGAAGTTTGTTTGTGTGGGAACGATTTGCGCCTATCCCAAATTCACGCCCGTGCCGTTTAAGGAGTCTGATCTTTGGGAGGGCTATCCCGAGGAAACCAATGCGCCCTACGGGGTGGCGAAAAAGGCGCTGTTGGTGCAACTTCAGGCCTATCGAGATCAGTATGGCTTCAATGGCATTTATCTATTGCCGGTGAATTTGTATGGGCCAGAAGACAATTTCGATCCGGGTAGCTCCCATGTAATTCCAGCGCTGATTCGTAAGGTGCATGAGGCACAACAACGGGGCGATCGACAGATTCCGGTTTGGGGCGATGGCAGTCCCACGCGGGAGTTTTTGTATTCCACCGATGCGGCGGCGGGCATTGTTTTGGGGGCGCATTTACTGAACAGCTCGGAGCCAGTAAATTTGGGAACGGGTCGGGAAATTTCGATTCGCGATTTGATTGAGCTGATTTGCAAACTGATGGGCTACGATGGGGAGTTGGTTTGGGAAACGGACAAACCCAACGGCCAACCGCGCCGCTGTTTGGACACAACGCGGGCGAAGGAACTGTTTGGGTTTGAGGCGCAAACGAGTTTTGAGGATGGGCTGCGCCAAACGATCGACTGGTATCGCGCCCATGCGGTTTAGGGGGCGATCGGGGGGCAATTGCTGAACTGGCTAAGGGGTGCGGGTTTCGCGATCGAGCGGTGGGGTCGTCACCCTCGACGCTGCCCGATCGCCCCTGTCAAGATGAGAGGCAATCACGCGGCAGGATAGCGCCATGAATATCTCCCCCAGCGCCCTTTACGGTTGGTATCGCGACACGATTCGGAACCCGAAATATCGCCTCTGGATTGTGGCGGGCACGCTGGTGTATCTCCTTAGCCCGATCGATATTGCGCCGGACTTTCTGCCGATCGCGGGCCAACTGGATGATTTGGCGATCGTGACCTTGCTGATTGCAGAGCTGTCGCAAATCGCGATCGAGTGGTTTAAAAATCGCCCCACGGTGAAGTCCGCTCCGGCGGCCACGGTGGCTGACTCTACGGTGGATGTGAACGCCGTCAAGATGGACGGCCAATGATGGACGGCCAATAATGATCAGTGATGATCGGCTGCCTCAATTTTCCCTATTCATCGAGCCAGAGAGCTGGGTCTTGATGCAGGGCCAACAGGATCGATCGATGGGGTGTGCCGATCGGGCGCATCTGTTGCAAACGGGGCGACCAACATTCTCCCGCTTCCAAGTCGGTGATCGTGCCCCAAGCCAAATCCTGCCCTTCGTTTAATTCCAACTCCGTGAGCGGCACGGTAAGCAATCCGTGAAAGAAAAAATGTTGGCGGCCGCTGTCTTGCAGGGTCGATCGAAACGGACTTAACCGGGGCGGCACAAAGCCAATTTCCTCTTGCAGTTCCCGCCGCAGACCCGCTGCGGGCGCTTCGTCGGCCTCCAGGTGTCCGCCAAATAGGCCCCAGTGACCGGGATAGAGAATGTGGGGAAAATCATCCCGCAGTTGCAACAGGAATCGATCGCGCGAGGGAGGATAGAGCAAAGCAAGGGCCACCGCTTCCATTCCTGATCCCGTTCCTGCTTCAGCATCTGGGGATGAACTGTCCCCGTTTGACTCAGATCCTGATTGGGATCTGGGGCTTGGGCTGGGGTCTGATGAACGCATGGCTAATTTAAGGCTCCTCGATCGCGTAAATTTCGCCCATCTCCTGCTGTCCCACTTGGATCGGTTGATAGCGAAGCGAGGCCCTGAGCTTCACCACTTGCCCTAGCTCAAGCTCGGTTCGATCGCCCTGCGACAGCACCCAAATCCAGCCCGTTGGATCTTCAATTCGGTAAATGCGGCCGTCGAGCAGGGGCACTCGTTCGACGGCTTTGCCTTGGATATAGACCGATCGCCCATTGAGCGACGCAGCCGGTTGTTGTTTTAACTCCCCGATCGCAACGGTTGGCGTGCAGCCCACCATGAACCAGGTGAACCCCAGAACTAACCCATGCCACCCCTTGTTTTTTTGTCCTTTTGGCCGTGGTGGGACGGGTGGAGCCAAACGCCGCAACATCTGAGACATGAGCTGCTGAGACATTGCCGGTATGGTGATTTTCAATCAGATCCTGTTGCTCGTTATGGTTGCGCAAGCGGGCCCTCAGTGACCACGATTCTTAACTTTAACTTTTGCATTGGCTGCTTCATGGGTCTTCACATGGGTTGACGAAATCGTTGAGGTGCGGAAAATCCTTTAGATTTTGACGCTGAAATGCTCAAAACGCATGATCAATTCTTTACAGTTTGAAGCGTTCCCTCTAGTCAATATAAATGCTGTGGTGAATCGCAGCACCAACATCCAGACACAGCAAAGCGATCGCCCGTAAATACGAGCGATCGCTTGGGGTCACAAAATTACTGAGAACACGGCCTATGTA
>NZ_JAZAQF010000093.1:0-555 GCF_043235035.1 Limnothrix redekei LRLZ20PSL1
GTTTCAGAGAGAATAAGTACGGCTATCTTCTCGCCAAATAGCAATTATATCCTAACCATAAACGAAAACAACACGTGTAATCTTTGGGACCTACAAGGAAAGTTAATTGCTACTTTTGGTGGATGGTTATCAGGCCACTCAAAAAGCATTAATTCAGCATGTTTCTCGAATGATGGCAATTACGTTCTAACATCTTCCAATGACGAAACTGCTAAACTATGGAGTATAGACGGCAAAGAGCTTGCAACCTTAAAAGGTCATAATACAGTCATAAAAAATGCCATATTTTCCCCAAATGGTTCAAAAATACTTACATTCGGTTGGGACAGAACTGCTAAATTATGGGATTTAAATGGAGTCATTATAAAGGATTTAATAGGTCATACTGGATCCATAACATCAGGCTTATTTTCTCCTGATGGCTTAAATATGTTAACCTCATCAGATGACAAAACAGCCAAAATATGGGATTCGAATGGCACTATAGTTACCAATTTACAAGGACATGAATCTGGTATTAACTCTGTTTCTTACAGCCCTGATGCAAAATTTATT
>NZ_JAZAQF010000032.1:0-6358 GCF_043235035.1 Limnothrix redekei LRLZ20PSL1
GAACGACTAAAGCCACAGGCACGGCGGAACTGTGATGGGGGTAGCGAGGCGAGGCTTTCGTAGAGCATCTCCCGAGGGTGGTGACAGCGACTTTCTACACCGCTATTCTATTCGTGCAAGAGGTCTAGTGTGAGGTGTGTCCAATGTTGAATCTGAAACGGTTGCGATCGAGACCGGCCCGACAGTTTTTGTACCTGTGGGCGGGTCAGACTTTAATTTTCTGTGCCGCACAAATTTGGTTGGTAGCCCTGACTTGGTTGGTGTTGCAGGAAACCCAATCTGGTTGGGCGGTGGGGTCGGTGTTGATGGCGGCGGCAATTCCTCGGGGGCTGTTGATGTTGCTGGGGGGAGTTATGAGCGATCGCCTGCCCACCAATCGGGTGGCGGCGCTGGCGGGGGCGATCGCGGCCCTGGCAATTATGGGCGTGGTGGCGATGCTGCTGGCCGATCGCTTCTTCTTGGAGGGGATGATCGCCATTGCGGCCCTCTTTGGTTCCCTGGAAGCCTTTCTTTATCCTGCCGTTTTGGCCCTGTTGCCGAAACTGGTTCCCGCCGATCGCCTTGCTCAGGCCAATGCTTGGATGCAAGGCAGCGAACAGATCACGAATGTGGTTGGGCCGGCGGCGGCGGGCTTGGCGATCGGGGCTGTGGGGTTGACGGCCACTTTTACCCTCAATGCTTTGTTGCTGTTGCTCGGCAGTCTTTGTATTTTTCTGGTGCAACCCAAGGCTCCCGGGCGATCGGCCCATTCCCCTCAGTCAACGCCGAAACAGGCCCTGGCCGCAGAGATTGGCGAAGGGTTGCGCTATGCCTGGCAGCGATCGGATATTCGGATCGGGTTGCTGCTGATTGCGGCCATTAACTTTGCCATCCTGGGGCCGATCGTGATTGGTGTGGCCCAACTGGTGACCGTGCGCTTACAGGGCAACGCCACCACCTTTGGATCGCTTCAGGCCGCCTATGGCGTGGGGGCCTTGCTGGGTGTGGTAATTGCGGGGCAACTCAACGCGATCGCCAACCTCAAAACGCCCCTGGCTTGGTTGGCGGGAGCCTTGGGATTGGGCTTAATTTCCCTGGGCTTTGTTCACAGCACTGCCCTCGCCGCGATCGCGATCGGGGGGATGGGGATCGGTGGCGGCATTGTGGGTGTGTTGGCCATGACTTGGCTGCAACAGCAAACCGCCTTCCACATGCAGGGGCGAATGATGAGCCTGATTATGTTTGCGGCGGTGGCCTTGGATCCCTTTTCGCAAGCGGCCTCGGGTGCGTTGTTGGAAATCAGCCTCACTGGATTGTTTGTGGCGGCGGGGATCGTCATGTTGTTGACGGCAATGGGCGCGGCGATCGGGCCGGAAACTTCCCGATCGGCCTAAAATCCCAAACCATCAATAACCGTTGATTAACCCCAACGCATATCCCGAAACCATTCACCCAAAACCATTCACCCAAAACCATTCACCCAAAACCATTCACCCAAAACCATTCACCCAAAACCATTCACCCAACATCCACAATCCTGCATCCAACAAAAACAATCGCCCGCAGAGGCCCCAACCTCCACAGGCGATGTTTCGCTGGACTTGCCCATCGGGCAAAACCCTAGATGTCCGACTCGCTCAGTTCGCGGGTCATGTAATCAAACGGTGCATCCACCACGCTGGCATCCACACCGGCCGCCGTCACCAGCGACTTCACAATGTCCTTCATGATTTGAATGCCGCGCACCGTCGGAGCCGGAGGCACACCCAAAGAGTTGTAGGTTTCGCGCAGACCATTCAGCACGCGCTCATCCAACACATCCGCATCCGCCGCCACGATCGCGTAGCTGGCATAGCGCAGGTAGTAGTCCATATCCCGCAGACAAGCCGCATAGCGCCGAGTGGTGTAAGCATTGCCACCCGGACGAATCAGCTCGGGCACTTCTTCAAACAAAGCCAAGCCCGCTTGCTTGACAATATCCGCCGCATTGGCATTAATCACCGATGCCGCCTTGATCCGAGCTTCACCCGACGCAAAGTAGGCCTTCAGGTCGTCCATTGCGTCGCGATCGAGGTAGCGACCCGTAATGTCATAGTTTCTGATTAAAGTCGTCACAGCATCGCGCATCATGAGCGATTCTCCCAACAGTCTTTATCGAAGAGAAATATTGACAGTAGCCTACATTAAGGAAGCTGCTTGTCTTAAACTCGTCCCGGGACTCGGCTGAAATCGCTACACATCAGACGGTGCAACGGATTTCTGCGGCGACGCTCGGGCCCTCTCAATCATCGCACACCGCAGCGCCTAGCCCAAAGTCTCAGCACTAAGTTTTGTATCTCCCCTCAGCGAAGAAATAGTAGTTTCTGATACAAAAACCGCCCTAGCCTCTCTTTAGGATGTGACGAATGTAGCGCTACCCCGAGTAAGCGTCATTTATAGGTTTTGCTCTAAGCGCAACCGTGACAGAGGGGCAGTGCCTCGCATCTATTCCAAAGAGCGACTAAACAAACAGGTTCAAGGAGTTCGTTCATGACGACTGCCCAAGATGTCTTGAAAATGATTCAAGACCAAAATATCGAGATGATCGACCTGAAGTTTGTCGATCTCTTCGGGATCTGGCAGCACTGCACCTTCCATCGCAGCCTTATCGACGAAGAAGCCTTCACCGAGGGCGTGGCCTTCGATGGTTCCAGTATTCGCGGTTGGAAGGGCATCCAAGCTTCCGACATGTCCATGGTGGCTGATCCCAACACCGCCTGGATGGATCCGTTCATGGAAGTGCCCACCCTGAGCATGGTCTGCTCAATCAAAGAACCCCGTACCGGCGAGTGGTACGATCGCGACCCCCGCTCGATCGCGGCTCGCGTGTTGGGCTACCTGCAAAGCACCGGCATCGGCGACACCGTGTATTGCGGCCCCGAACCGGAATTCTTCATCTTCGACGATGTTCGCTACGGCCAAAACGAGCACGAATCCTACTACCACGTGGATTCGATCGAAGCCCAGTGGAACTCGGGCCGCATGGAAGCAGGCGGCAACCTGGGTAACAAAATTGGCTACAAGCGTGGCTACTTCCCCGTTGCCCCCAGCGACACCCTGCAAGATATCCGCACGGAAATGTTGCTGACCATGGGCAACTGTGGCGTGCCCATTGAAAAGCATCACCACGAAGTGGCAACCGCCGGCCAGTGCGAGCTGGGCATGAAGTTCAGCGACCTGATCAGCGCCGCTGACAACGTACTGACCTACAAGTACGTGATCAAGAACGTGGCCAAGAAGTACGGCAAGACCGTCACCTTCATGCCCAAGCCGCTGTTTAACGACAACGGTTCGGGGATGCACACCCACATGTCGATTTGGAAGGACGGCCAGCCCCTATTCTTCAGCCCCGATGGCTATGCCAACTTGAGCAAGATGGCGCTGAACTTCATCGGTGGTTTGCTGAAACACGCTCCCGCTGTGTTGGCCTTCACCAACCCCACCCTCAACTCCTACAAGCGCTTGGTGCCGGGCTTTGAAGCGCCGGTGAACTTGGCTTACTCGGCCGGTAATCGATCGGCTTCGATCCGGATTCCGTTGACCGGCTCGAACCCGAAGGCTAAGCGTCTGGAGTTCCGCTGTCCCGACGCAACCTCCAACCCCTACCTGGCTTTCTCGGCCATGCTGTTGGCGGGTCTCGACGGGATCAAGAACGAAATCGATCCGGGCGAACCGCTGGATGTGGACATCTACGACCTCAGCCCCGAAGAACTGAGCAAAGTTCCTTCGACCCCCGGTTCGCTGGAAGGCGCGCTGGAAGCGTTGGATCAAGATCGCGGCTTCTTGACCGCTTCGGGTGTGTTCACCGATGACTTCATCGACAACTGGATCACCTACAAGCTGGATGCGGAAGTGAACCCGATGCGCCTGCGTCCGCACCCCTACGAGTACATGCTGTACTACGATGCCTAATTTCCTAGCGGGTTAGGTGGCTGGGTTGCGCTGGGGCCGATCGCCCCGCCCAACCCAACTGTTAATCTCACAACCAAAGAGGCGATCGAGTCGTTTGCTCTGTTGGCAAGCCTGGCTCGATCGCCTCTCGTTTTTTGGGGTTGGAACTGTTTGGGGCGATCAATCGGGCGGAGTCAGGACTGAAATAACGCAGATCATGGTGGTTGATGACAGTTGCCAGCGTAGGACAGTGAACGGGTCAGTCGTTGCGCTTGAGATTTCAGACTGCTCTCGACTGTCGAGCTGAATTAAAAATGAAATTTACTCATGTTTTGCTTGACAAGACAAAAATTCTGCTGATATCCTAAAAACATGAGAGATACTCATTTTCTGGGTTGCCCCACCCCTGAAAGCACCGTCCCGCCAGGGCATGAGCTAACGAACGGAAGTGCTAGCTTTCTCCCGACTATTCAGCAACTTCACCCTCTTTCGAGAGGTGATTGGGTTAATTTTGCAATCCCCTGGAGCTACTGTCTATGCAACCGCTTCATTCAGCGACATTGAACGACTCTTTGACCGGTTCCATGCAACCGCCGACCCCCAATTCTTTTTTTCAGGGTATGAAGTCGGTTTTTTCAAAGTTTTTGATTTTCAAGTCGTTCACTGCGATGCTGCTTGGCAGCAATAGCCTGAAAACGGTGGGTGAATTAGTGGATGGCTTGCTGGGAACTCCCGCTTACGATTTGGCAGCACAGCATCTCAGTCAAAATCCGGCTTGTGCCGCCTTGATCCGTGAGCGCTACTTCCCGCCTACTCATGATTTAGAAACCCTCCTGACCCTGCCTTCGGATTCACTGGGGTATATCTATGCAGCGGAAATGAAAAACAAGGGCTTTGATCCCAATCTCCATGCTGGAATGACTGCCAAATCTGACGCTGAATATGTTGAAATGCGCCTGAGTCAAACCCATGATCTTTGGCACATTGTGACTGGATTTGCTCCCTCTGAAATTGGCGAAATTGGCTTGCAGGCATTTCACTTGCCACAATTTCCCTATCCATTAGCCAGCATGTTGGTTGCAAACAGTTTGATTATCAGCACTCTGATGGCACCCACAACATTGCCACTCTTGCTAGAGGCGATCGCTCAGGGATTTCAAATGGGGAAGGCTGCTCAACCTCTGTTTGCTCAAAAGTGGGAAGAGGGATGGGAAAAGCCCTTGAGCCAATGGCAAGCAGAGCTGAACATCCAACCCATTCAGTATTCATCATGAATCTAATGCAGCCATTTCAGTTAAATCTGAACTGATGAATTAGTCGTAACTTCAGAGGCGATCGAGTCGTTTGCTGTGTTGGCAAGCCTGGCTCGATCGCTTCTTGGTTTTGGGCCGTTCGTGACCCAAGGGCGATCGGGCTAGGCTAGGGCAAAACGGGAGGCTGTGAACGACCTATGGCGAGCAAGTTAATCGAGCTGGATGATGGTGTGTTGGTGGAGGTGGATGCGAAGGAGGACGAGGCGAAACAGGTTTTGAAATTCTGAAGAAACGGCAGGGATAGTCAATAAAGTGTGCTTAGACTAGTAGGGTTATTTTTGTAGGAATTAAGTCAACTGGGTGACGAGCTAAATTCTGCCAAAATCGCCTTGATTTTTTCTAAATCTACTCTCAAGTCATACCAAGCTGGTTCCTCTTGAAAAAGTCCATCTGCTCGCTGAATGGCTTCTCCAATCACATAGCGATAGTTTAAGCCTACAAACTCGCTGATCACTTTGTAGCAGACTGGTCGATAGGAAATTGATAGCAATTCAAGAACCCAGGTTCCAGGTGAGGCGAACACTAAATTAGTTAGCCCCGCTCCATGGGGCGCAACCACCACTTTCGCAGCGGCAAACATGGCTACTTGTTTCAACAATGGCAGTGCTTCCAGTTCAACAATCTCAAATCCATCGGCTACGAGAAACTCCATCACTTCTGCTTCATTGAGTAACCGCCGGTAACTCGCTTTACTCCGTGTGATATAGATTTTTTTAGCTGTCTTGTCAACACCCAATGGATGAATAGACAAGCTGCCTGTTTTTCTAGACAGATGGTTCTCTGTGGGTTGAGCGTCTTGTCCATTAGTTGTGGCTTGTAATTCCACACTGCCAGTGATCGCCGTCAATTCCTGCTGCTGTAAGACCCGGCTCAAGAACGTATTTCGTAAAAAAGTACAGGCATAGCGTGTGATACCGTTCATATACAGCCTTTGCCTATAACAAATGGCACGATATAATTATCAGTGTAGTGAAGTTATCGTCAGGAAAACTCATGAGTCTTTATTCGTTGGACTTGCGCCGAAAAATCGTAGAAGCTTACGAGAAGGGAGACACTTCGATTCGGAAAGTAGCAAAACAATTTTCGATTAGCCCAGAGACAGTCAGACGGCTTCTAAACCTATATCGCTCCACTGG